>NZ_FR897986.1:0-14423 GCF_000437175.1 Ruminococcus sp. CAG:330
TTTGACGGCACAACACCGCTGACTGCACGGTACCAGTGGGTGACCTATAAGAAGAACAGATAACTTCAAATTAAGTTCCATTCCTTGAAAAGCGGGCGAACTCAGTGATAAGAGTTCGCCCGCTTTTTAGGTGAAGTGGTATTTTTTTCGGTATTCTTTCGGAGTCATGCCTGTCTGCGTTTTGAAGATTTTGATAAAGTAGCTTTGAGAGCTGAACCCTAAGATACTGCTGACTTCTGCGGCGGAGTGGGTGGAGTATTTCAGCAGGTGAATGGCAGCGTCCACTTTTTTGTCACGGACATAATCGCTGAACGTGGTGCCGATCTCAGACTTGAACAGTCGGGAAAGATAGGGGACGCTGATGGAAAGTGCAGCGGCTGCGTCCTGAATGAGAATGCGCTCGTGCAGATGCTCGCTGACGTAATCCATGGCGAGCAGAATCGTCTTGGAATAGGTACGGTTGTCACGAATGCGCTGCATGCGTCTGGTGAAATCCAGAATCATCTCCTGATGAACGGCGTGTACCTCTGATGCAGTCTGGCATTTGTCTGCCTTTTGGATGTAGAAGTCACTGAGAGGAAAAGCGTCCTCCGATGCCATGCCGCTATGGATGCAAAAGCGTGTGATCATGGCGATGGAGATGGTAAGGTGGTATTTCAAGTTCCGGAGCGGGTCGCTGCTGAGTGTGCCGTAGCCCTTACTGCAAAGCGGTGTGGCAAGCAGATGAACTGCGTCCAGATTGCCGGAACAGATGCTCTCGTAAAAGGCAGTTTCCTGTTCCAGCGGTGCGTGGCGGAACTGTTCCTCCCGCTGCTGAAAGAGCTGTGCTGCCATCTCGCCGGTTTCGGATGGCAGATTTTCACGTTCTGCAAAGGGCAGCAGCGTTTCTGTTGCCTTTTGAAAAGCTGCCCGATTGAGATGCCAGCGCTCTCTCTGCCGGAGCACAGCGCCGTCGGTTTCCAGATGCGTCAGACGTGCGGCAATCTCGCTTTGCGGCTGGGAGAGTGCCTCGGCGATCTGGGAGAGCGACAGGGCTTTTGAACGGAGGAGGGAGAGAATGGCGTGAAATTCCGGCAACAGCGCATCAGAGAGCAGATTCATGGCAGTACCTCAAATGTGGAAACACTTCCGCACAGCAGAATATGTTCCCAGAACCAGAAGTGTGTCCGATTCGTATAGTGTGGTTTCTGTGGTGATATCCGGATGCAGCGCACCGTTTCGCCGGACACCCAGAATATTGATGCCGTACTTTTTCCGGATGTTGATACCGCCGACGGTTTTGCCCGCCCAGTTTTTTGGCACGGATACTGCCAGAATGGCATAGTCGCCGTCCAGTTCCACATATTCGGAGATGTGGTCGGAGGTATAGCGGATCGCCGTCCATGCAGCCAGCTGCTTCTCCGGATAGACTACTTCGTCCGCACCGTTGCGCAGCAGGAACTTTTCGTGTGTCTCTCTGGCAGCACGTGCCACCACCTTTTGTGCTCCCAACTCGTGGAGCAGCGAGGTGGTCTCCAGCGAATCCTGAAAGCTCTCGCCGATGGTGACGATGCACACATCATAATCACGGATGCCGAGGGAGCGGAGAAACTCCTCCTTGGTGCTGTCTCCGATCTGCGCCCGTGTGACATAGGGCAGGATGGCAGAGATGCGCTCTTCGTTCTTGTCCACGGCGAGCACCTCATGGTTCATCTCGCTGAGCTTTTGGGCGATGTGTCGGCCGAACCGTCCTGCGCCGATCAAAAGAATTGACTTCATAGAAACCTTCCTTTCGTGTTATCCGATGTTGATTTTCTCCAGCGGCAGCTTGGAAAAATTCTCCTGCTTCGGGAAAACTGCTGCGTAGAGGAATGTGAGTCCGCCCACTCTGCCGAAAAACATCAGCAGAATTAGCACAATTTTACTGAACAGTCCCAGCGTGGGGGTAATGCCAACAGTCAGCCCCACCGTCGCCACGGCAGATGCCGTTTCGAACAGGCAGTCCTGCAGGGGAAGCCCCTCTGCCAGACTGATGCTCACACCGCCAGTGAGGAAGAGCGCCAGGTAGAGCAGCAGCAGTGCCGATGCCTTGGCGATGGTGTCCTCCGGAATGCGTCTGCCGAAAAAGTGGGTCTCCTTGTTCCGGCGAAAGACAGATACGGCGGAGGAGACCAGTACGGCTGCGGTGGTGGTTTTCAGACCGCCGGCAGTCGAACCCGGCGCACCGCCGATGAGCATGAGAACGATGAGCACGGCAATGCTGCTGTCCTTCATGGCGGAGAAAGATGCGGTATTGAATCCGGCAGTACGTGGGGTAATGGCTTGGAACAGGGAGGCGAAGATTCGCTGCGCCGGCTGCCACGCCGAGAATTCCGCAAAGAAAAAGTAAGCCGCCGGAAGCACCACCAGCACAGCCGTCATCACCAGAATGATCTTGCTCTGCATGTGGTAGCGGGAGAAACGAAACCGGTGGGTGAAGATATCGTCCCACGTGTAGAACCCCAGTCCACCGCTGAGAATCAGCAGCATGATCGGCAGGTTGATCAGCGGTTCTCCCACGAAGGAAGTTAGTGAGGAGTATGGTTCCCGAACGCCCATCAGGTCAAAGCCGGCATTGCAGAATGCCGACACCGCATGAAAGACGGCGTACCAGATACCTTTCCCAAGTCCGAAGTCTTTGGCAAAGACGGGAAGCATGCAGAGCGCTCCCAGCAGCTCCGCACAAAAGGTGAACTTTAAAATAAACCGTGTGAAGCGCACTACACCGCCGACCTGCGGAGCGGAAATCGCCTCTTGAATGGTGCTCCGCTGGCGCAGGCGGATGCGTCTGCCGGCGAGGAGGGAGATGGCGGATGCTGCGGAGATGACGCCCAGTCCGCCGATCTGGATCAGCAGGAGAATCACCGCCTGTCCGAATTCTGACCAGTATGTTGCCGTGTCCTGCACGATGAGCCCGGTCACACAGACGGCAGAGGTCGCCGTGAACAGGGCGTTGGGAAAGCTGGTCACGGTTCCGGCGGATGCGGAAACGGGCAGCATAAGCAGCAGGCTTCCCAGCAAAATCACAGCGAGAAATCCCAGCAGAATCACCTGAAATGTTGAAATTTGCTTCCAAAATGCACGCATAAATGACATCTCCTTATAAACATGAGATCTATGTTATTATCTCACGTTTCTTTCGGAAATGATATCATGAAACTGTATATAACATTTGAATTTTTCGCAATGATCTTCCTACAATTGTATGATAATGTGAAGCGGGATTCTTGATTTGTACACAGAATTCCGCTTGATTTTTGGGGGCTTGTATGGTATTCTTTTTAGAGTTAGAGAATGCTAACTCTAGGTTAGCGTAGACTAATGCGATATCGATTTTGGATACCGGAGAGCAAGGAGGAACTGAGAGATGAAGCTATGGGAACATCGGAACCGCTATCTGCCGGCAGCTGGCTTTTTGCCGGCGGCGGTACTGGCGGCTTGCGTGGCTGGATCGCTGCATGGATATACTGCACCGGTCTTTTCCATGGAGACAACGGAGGAAGAGCAGGATGCGTCGGAGCAGACGACAGAACCTGACGCATCGAAAAAGAAGAACACGTCTGCAACAGCGCCGGCAAAAAAGGAAGTCCCGTCTGTGACACCGGTTTCGGAGAAGTCTGCCTATCAGGACGGCACCTATACCGGAACGGGAACTGGCTTTGCCGGCCCGATTACGGTGCAGGTGATCATTAAGGGCGGGAAGATTGCCGAGATCACCGTCCTCAGCACCAGCGATGACAGCCCCTATATTGACAACGCCAAGGCGCTGCTGAAGAACATTGTTGCAGTGCAGAGTACTAACGTGGACACGGTTTCCGGTGCGACGTACAGTTCTGTGGGACTGATCTCCGCCGTGCGGGATGCGCTGCAAAAGGCTGGCGGAAGCAGTGCATCGGATTCGGCACTGCCCACGCTGGCTGCATCTCCTGCACAGTCGCACAGCTCCGGCGAAGCGCCGACTGTGGAAACGGTGGAGGAGCCGGCAGCGTATGCGGACGGCGTGTATACCGGAAGCGGTACGGGCTTTGGCGGGCCGCTGACGGTGCAGGTCACTGTGAGCGGCGGAAAGATCACGGACATTATGGTGCTCAGCACCAGTGACGACAGTCCCTACATCGACAACGCCAAGGTGCTGCTGAACAACATCATCACTTTGCAGAGCACCAATGTGGATGCGGTCTCCGGTGCGACCTATAGTTCTGCCGGTTTGATCGAGGCGGTGCGGAATGCCCTGCAGGGCGCTGCAACTGGCGGCGGAACTGCTGCGTCCGCACCTGTGACCACTGCGCCGGCAAAGACGACAGCACCGGCAGAGATACCGCAGGGAAAGTTCCCATATCCGGACGGCGTGTACAAGGGTTCCGGCGAGGGCTACCGTGGGGAGACGCATTTGCAGCTGACTTTGAAAAACGGCACGATCACCAAGATCGAAGTGCTGGACACCGAGGACGATGCGGCATTTTTCAAGCGTGCCGAGACGCTGATCGCCACGGTCATCGGGCAGCAGTCCACGGAGGTGGATGCAGTTTCCGGTGCAACATTTAGCTCTGAGGGCATTCTGGAGGCAATCGACGATGCGCTGAATGCTGCCAAAAAGGCGGGCGAACCGGCGGTGACAACCACTGTAACCACCGAAACCACTGCCTGCACCGGCACCAGCGACACGGCAAGTTCCACAGAGACGACCACAGAACCGGTACCGCAGATCTACGAGGACGGCGTGTATGTGGGAACGGCGGACTGTGACCCCGACGAGTCGGAGGATTTCGCCACCTATGAGGTTTCGCTGAAAGTGAAGATCGAACATGATACCATAATAGAAATCACAGGCGTGAAGGGCGATAGCACAGACTACGATCCGGAAAACGACCGGTATCTCTCCCGTGCTGCCAAAGGTACCAGCAAAATCAAGGGTACCATTGCACAGATTCTGGAACAGCAGGGGACAGAGGACATCGACGCTGTTTCCGGCGCAACCTGTTCCTCGGATGCCATCCGGCGTGCTGTGGAGCAGGCGCTGGAACAGGCACGGAAGGGAGTGTGATGCACGGTGCATCGTTTTTGGATCAAGACATGTAATCTGATTCTGGTGGTTGCGCTGCTCTTTGGGTATCAGGCAGTGGTGCAGAGCCGTGCGCAGAAAGAGACCATTGCGGAGCTGGAGTATGAGCTTCAGCAAAAGACGGTTTCCGGTCAGCCGGAGGAAGCGGACGGCGCAGATTCGCCCTATGCCGACGGCACATATACCGGAGAGGCGCAGGGCTACGGCGGTACAGTGGCGGTAGAACTGACTGTGGGAAATGGGAAGATCACCGATCTGGCCATTATCTCTGCGGAAAAAGAGGATACGGCGTATCTGGATGCTGCCAGTGCCGTCATTGATTCGATTCTGGAACAGCAGTCCACTGATGTGGACACGGTGAGCGGTGCGACATTTAGTTCCAACGGCATTCTCCATGCCGCAGAAGATGCACTGAGAAAGGCGGAGAAGAATCATGCGTAAGAAATCCATCCCCCCGAAAAAACTGCACGCCTATGTGCGGGCCGGGATTCAGCTGCTGTTCTTTCTGTTCCTGCCCTCGGCGTTCACCACGGCGTTCTCCGGCATCAAGGCGCTTTTGACACAGATCGGCAGCAGCAGCCCCATTGTGTGGAGTTCATTCCTGACAGTGCTTCTGGCGCTGTGTGCCTATACCATTGTGTTCGGCAGATTTTTCTGCGGCTATGCCTGCGCCTTTGGCTCGCTGGGCGATGCCGTGCGGGGGCTGTACCTCTGGATCTGCAAAAAGTGCAAGAAAAAGCCTCGCAGCATTCCCAAGGCGGTGTGCCGCTGGCTCTCCTATGGAAAGTACGTGGTACTCCTGGCAATTGTGCTGCTATGCTTTTCCGGCGTATACGGAGAGCTGAACGGCTGGAGCCCGTGGGATGTGTTCTCCATGCTGCACGCCGGCAACTTCCACCTGAGCGGCTATGTGCTGGGTGTTGTGCTGCTGGTGCTGATCGTGGCTGGCATGGTCTTTTGCAACCGCTTTTTCTGCCGGTTCCTGTGCCCCATGGGTGCGGTTTTCTCCCTGCTTCCTGTGCTGCCGCTGTTTTCTGTGCGGCGGGAACGGGAGGGTTGCGTCAAGGGCTGCAGCGCTTGTGAGCGTTGCTGTCCGGCTGACCTCCAACTGCCGGAGGCTGACAGCTGGAACAGCAACGGTGACTGCTTCCAGTGCCAGAAATGTCTGGATATTTGCCCGAAGAAAAACGCCCGCAGCGGAAGAGGCTTCTTCCGTGGCAACGAGATCTGGTTTGCTGTACTGAGAGCCGGCATTCTGGTTGCCGTGCTGATTCTGGCCGGCATCTAACAGGAAAAACACTTAGAACCTGTCTTCACAAGCGTATCCACGTGTCTTTTCGGCAAATTTTGCTGCATCCTGCGTGAAAAATACTTGCCGGGCGACAGCCCGCCTGCGTATTTTTGCCTTGTCTGCAACAAAATTATGCTCGAAAATCCACATATATTTCTTGTGAAGACAGGTTCTTATTTGAAACGAAAATTCCGCCCCGGCAGGGAGGATTCTGCGGGGGCGGGATTTTTTGTGTGCTTCTGTGTGCGGAACTGCTGGTCACTTGTTTGACATCGGGGGAAGCGAAACAGGCGATTGGCGGTGTGCGCACACAGGGCATAGAAACACGGGCAGATGCGAAATTATCTCACATCTGCCCGTGTTCCGTTAGGATGTATAAAGGCATCTCCGCACAAAGCCCGCCTGACAGCTTTGCACGCAATCTGCTTGCATCTTGCGCACAAGCTCCGTGCGGTGCTGCCTGAAAATGGAAGAGAATGTCATGCCTTTGGAATGGATCCGTTTAGTTTGCCGGCTTGTAAACATCCTCCCAAGCGGCATCACGGCCAGCTGCGTGGTATGAATAGTAGGACAGGATGTAGAAGGCATCGTCCAGTGTGATGCTGCCGTCGCCGTCAATGTCCACCAGCTTCAGCAGCTCTGTCTCTACCTCGGCATTGTCGGTGAACTGGTAGGAATCATTGCCTGCTGCGTGCTTGGAGTAGTACTGCAGCACTGCGAAAGCGTCATCCATGGTGATTTCGCCGTCCATGTCTGCATCGCCCTTTACGGTCGGCAGAACCACTGCAATGTCGGAATCCTTCAGGGTTACCTCGAAGGTCAGGTCGGTGGTATAGCCGGTTGCAGAGATGGTGATCTCATAGGTGCCGGCCTTGGTGAATACCAGACCGTCTCTGGATTTGGCTGCGGTATCCATTGCGCCGGTCTTGGTGTCGAAGAGCTTGGTTGCGCCCTTGCCGGAGAGGTTGTAGGAAACGCCGTCAATGGTCGCCTTGCTCATCTTGGACAGATAGTTTGCCAGTGCATCTGCATCAGCGCCCTTTGCGGCAACGATGGTCTTGGTGTCTGCATCGAAAGCAGCCGGCAGATCATCGGTGGTCAGAATTACGCTGACAGAGATCGGTGCATAAACGCCGTTGGTGTCAGAAACGGTGATGGTGTAGCTGCCCGGTTTTGCAGCAGCTGCGTCATAGGTCAGGATGCCGTCTGCATAGGTGCTCTCCAAACCGGAGATGGATGCAGTTGCAGCGTAGTCCTCCGGCAGATCTGTCAGGGTCAGTGCGATTTTGCCCTCAACCACCGGTGTTGCTTCTACGGCTGCGGTGCCGTCGTGCAGCAGCGGCAGGTAAGCATCGGTTGCCGTATAGGTGACATCTGAACCGCTGCGAACAATATAGCGAACGCTGGCAACCGTCTTTCCGGCAGTGTCTTCAAAGTTCTTGTATTTCAGAGTGTTGCCGTGTGTTACAAAGTTTTCGGTTGCCGCCCAGGCCATTTTGCCGGTTTTCAGCCACAGGTTGTCTACGTGCAGCATTGCGTACTTGGTGCCGTCGGTCATGGTGACGATAGCACCCTCCATATCATCTGCGGAGGGCAGCAGGCTGTTGTCTGCATCTGCCTCGGTGATATCCAGCTGATAGTTGCCGTAGCGGGTATTGGTTTCTACCTTTACCTCTGCATCGGAAACGGTGACTGCCTTGTTGGAATCCACCATAGCGGACAGGGTACCGTCGCCGTTGAGGAATTTGTACTCTGCCGGTGCATCCTGACTCTCACTGACGGTCATATTGCCGATGATGTTCAGCAGCTGGTTGTTACAGGTTTTGCCGTCAGCAATGGCTGCGGTTGCGTCCTCATACAGCTTTCTCGGAACGGCAATGGCAACGTCCCTGATACCCTCGACGGTGACAGAACCGTCCTCGTTCTCGGTGTAGTAGGTTGCGCCGTACTTCTTGGACTTGGTATTGGTGGCACTGGTGACTGCATCGTAGCAGCCTTCCGCACGCAGGGCAGCGGTCTTGTCCTCTGCCTCCAGATCCATGTCCAGATTCTCAGATACGGAATTCAGTTCGCCGTAATAGTAGTCGGCATAGGGCAGATTTACCGTACCGAAAACATAGTCATTGTTTACGGTGAAGGTGAAATCCTGATAGCCGGTGGCATATACGGTAACATCCCATCTGCCGTAGCCGTCTGTGCCCTCCGGCAGCTGGCAGCGGTCGCTCTGGGTCAGACCCAGCTGAATGCCCATGGACTTGTGCATCCAGTTATCTGCGGCAAACTTGGTGCCATAGGTTGCCAAAACGGTGTCGCCATCGCCGTAGTAATCCCAGCGAACGGCGTACATATGTGCGCCCAGATCGCCATAATCACCCTCGATGTCCACACGGATGAAATCACCGTAGCCAGAGTTGTGCTGAACGCTGGAGATCTCAACGGCATCCGGATTTACAGTCTTGCCCTCCGGTGTTTCCGAAGTGGAACGCTTGGAGAACTGGAATGTGCCGTCTGCATCCTTTTCCGCAGTCTTCAGACCGGGAGTGTTGGCATCAACGCTGACAGTCTCATTGATGTTCACCAGATTCTTTTCGGTGTAGCCGCCGGTGATGGTGTCGCCGTTTTCATAAACAGTGTAAGCTTCCTTGAAAGCCTCGTACTCATCTGCCGGAACTGCCACCGGAACGTATTTCGGGCCAACGTTGACAGAGTGGTCATAAGTACCGGCCACTTCACCATTTACTGTGATATCTGCACCGCCGTTGCCGTTCTTGACAACGTCCACGGACTCGTCCTGTCCCTTGCCGGTGTAATCGTAAGCGTTGCCCTCCGTGTCGTAAACCTTTACGGTGCACTGGTAGCTTCCACGATGCAGACCGTGGTTGCTGGTGGCACGGGTTACGGCATCGTATGCGCCGAGGTCATATTCTCCGTGAGTGTCTTTCTCTGTGGAGGATGCTCCCAGATCGCCGTCTGCGGCATCGTCCAGATACACGCCCTCGTTTTGCCAGTATTCTGCCCATGTCAGAGCAGCATAGCAGTAGACGTAGTCGGCGGTGTCCTCCGCTGCGCTGACTGCAACAGCAGGGATCGTCTGTGTGGCTGCGAGCATTGCAGCGGATGCAATGCCAACGAGCTTTTTCCAGTTTTTCTTTTGCATAAGAACCTCCTGAAATGTTTTTCGACAACACCATGCAAAGCCTTTTGGCGGATTTGTGCGGAGCTGCCTTTCTATTGTGTGTGAATTCTGTGAAGCACAGAACACCTACCGGAATTTATGAATTAGAGATAACTAACCATTAAGAATTAGTTAAGACTAACTTCTGGGAAAAAGAAAGGAAAGATATCGAGGGGGGATATCTTTCTTATTTCTCATAGGAAATAGACTTCGGCAGAAAATGCACGATGCGGTCGGCTGCCAGTCCAGTAAAAAAGCCGGTAATGCAGCCTGTCACCAGCAGGAACGGCAGATACGCCAGAACCTGCACGGTCTGCATCACTGCCATAGCGGCGAGAATCTGTCCGATGTTGTGCAGGATGGCGCCGATCAGACTGATGAACCAGATGTGTTTCCGGTGCAGAAACCGGCAGAGCAGCGCCATTCCCGCAAAGCAGAGCAGTCCGCCGCACAGGGAGTAGATCATGCCCACCAGTGCGCCAGTGAAGATCGAACCGAGGAGAATGCGCAGCAGCAGCACCGCTACTGCATCTCTGGCACGGTACCGAAGCAATACCACCAGCGTGATTACATTGGCAAGTCCCAGCTTCACGCCGGGGATGGGAACGGGGACGGGAATCTGTGCCTCGATGACAAAGATCGTCAGCGCCATTGCGGTAAACAGCGCAAGGGTGACGAGATGCTTAATAGACTTGGACATCGTAGGATTCCTCCCCCTGAGAGACGATGGAGATGCGAATGTGGTTTGGCAGGCAGATGATGGGTAGAATGCCGTTGGAGATAGCGCCCTGCTTGACACAGAGATGGTCGGGGCAGCTGGCAGACTTCATAGAGATCTGTCCCTGTTCCACCAGAACCACATTTTCCGCACCGTTTTCGCCGTCAATGGTGATGGTGTACGCCTGCGTCACCTGGCTCAGGTCGATCTCATACAGCAGCATGTCCTGCTGATAGATGCGGGCGATTTTTTCGGGCTGTTTGTGCCCCAGCACGTACCAGCTCCCCAGCACACCGCCCAGCAGCAGCACAGCTGCAATGCTAATCAAAATCCATTTTTGTCTCATGATGTGATTTCCTGAAGCTGGTAGGCATCCATGCCGTCCGAGGTGACCAGTTCGCCGGTCGCCTTGACAAAGACCGCTTCAATGCCGTCCACCGAGTTGATGAGCTGCATGCCGGCATCGGAACCCAGCAAATAGGTTGCTGTGGAGAGGGCATCGCAGTCAATTCCGTTGTCTGCAATGATTGTGGTGCTGACCACATCGGATTCCGATGGCGCACCGGTATAGGGGTCGAGGATATGGTGATAGCGTTTCCCGTTTTCCTCGAAATATTTCTCATAGTTGCCGGAGGTGACCACTGCCTGATCGGTCACGTGGAGGGAAGCAATCAGATTGTCCGGTGAAAACGGATCTGTGATCGCAACCGTCCAGCTGCTGCCATCCGGCTTCACGCCAAGGGTCATGACGTTTCCGCCCAGACTCATCAGCGCTGAGGTGACGCCGGTTTCCTCTAGTGCGGTTTTCATGGCGTCGGAGATATAGCCCTTTGCCACTGCGCCAAAGTTCAGTGTGACAGCATCGCTGGCGAAGGTGAGAGAGCCGGATTCCGCATGATAGCTGACATCCTTCCAGCCGTCCGGACGGAGCAGCGCCTGTATTTTCCCGTCTGCCGGAATGGCAGCGTGATCCGTGCCGATGCCCCACAGGTCGATGAGATCGCCGATGGTGCAGTCCAGCATGCCGCCGCTTTTCTCCCCGTATTCCAGCGCTGTTTCCAAGACATGGGCCATGTCCGCAGAGATGGGAACTTCCGTGCCAACAGCAGCCTTTGCCGCCTGATTGACCTGGTTCACTTCCGAATCCGCAATGGTGTTGGAGAAAACCTGTTCCAGTTCTTTTGCCCGTGCGAAAGCAGCTTCTACGCCTTCCTTGCCGTGTGCGCCGTAGGCACGCACCATAATGACCGTGCCCATCAGTTCCTGCGTGTCCTCGTATACCGCATCCGCAGCAGTCTGGCTGTCCTCTGCGGAGGATTCGGAGCCGGAATTGCTCTGGGAGGCGGCCGGCTGGTCTGTTCCGCAGCCAGTGAAACACAAGATGCCGCAGACGGCAAGTGTCAAGAGAGAAAAACGCTTCATATCAAAAATCCTTTCGGAAAGTACGGTTTGGAAACCGGAAAACTCGTAAAAAAGCGGGAGAGCTGCTGCAATCCCGAGGTGAACCTAAAAAGTTAGTCTTAACTAATATTAAATACAAGTTCAGTATAGCATTTTTTCGGAACGCTGTCAAGGTTTGCAGAAAAAATCAACGGAGAGCACAATCTTTTTTTCGGCGTGAAAAAAAGATTGGAAATGTTGCACAATGGCATGCGCTGACAGTTTGGGAAGATGGCTTTACAAGGCTGCTGGAATTTGTTATAATAAAGGTGGAAAGAACGTTTTTCCACCATGAGAAAGGAGGAAACAACCATGAAAAAAACAGCCATTGCCCAGAGCGCTTTGACGCTTCTGGCGGTCACGGTGGGCGCATTTCTGATGGCGCTGAACACCAAGACATTTGTCAACACGGGCGGACTCTATCCGGGCGGAATCACCGGACTGACGATTCTGCTCCAGCGTGTCTGCAACATGGCATTCCATGTGACACCGCCGTTCACGCCCATCAACCTGCTGCTGAACGTCGTGCCGGTGTACATCGGATTTCGGTACATCGGGAAGCAGTTCACTCTGTACTCCTGCGTGATGATCGTGCTCAACAGTGTGTTCACCGACCTGATCCCGGATTCGGTCATTACACAGGACGTGCTGCTCATCAGCATTTTTGGCGGCATCCTCAACGGCGTTGCCATCAGTATCTGCCTGAATGCCGGTGCTACCTCCGGCGGAACAGACTTCATCTCTATCTATCTGTCGGAAAAGAGCAATATGGATTCGTTCTATCTGATCTTGGGATTCAATGCGGTGATCCTCTGTATTGCCGGAATCCTGTTCGGCTGGGACAAGGCACTGTACTCCATCCTGTTTCAGTATGCCTCGACGATGGTGCTGCATTTGATGTACAAAAAATTCCAGCAGAGCACGCTGTTTATCGTCACCAACCGTCCCGCCGAGGTGTGTCAGGCGATCTATGCGGTCAGCCAGCACGGAGCAACCATTTTGGACGGCGAGGGAGCCTATGAACACTGCGAGCGGCAGATGGTATACTCGGTGGTTTCCGCTGCGCAGGCGAAAAAGGTGATCCATGCCGTGCAGAAAGTGGACGCCAGCGCATTCATCAATGAGATAAAAACGCAGAAGCTGCGGGGACGGTTTTACGTGCCAAAAGAAAAATAGCGTAGAAATTTTTCGGTTTCGTGGGGGATTTTTGGGAAATCTGATGCTTGTATTTTGTCGGAAAATATGGTATCATAGATAGGTTGTATGATTGGCTTTCAGAGCCGGTTTCAATCGATGGGATTGAACCAAATTTGATTTCGGAATTGGAGAGTGTTTTTCATGGCAAAACTCAGAAAACAGCACATGACCATCCATTGGCATGACATCATTCAGGCGGACAGCAATGTCCCCGCTGTGGATGCCACGCTAAAGGAAAAGGCGACCCTTGTGGGACGGCTTGGGCTGATGATGCTGTCTGTGGGAACCGGTGCGTGGCGTGTGCGGAATTCGATGAACAAGGTGTCCAGAAGTCTTGGGATTTCCTGTTCCGCCGACATTGGTCTGGTTTCCATTGAGTGTACCTGCATCGGGGACAATGAAACCTATACCCAGTCGCTTTCGCTGCCAACGACGGGTGTCAACACGGACAAGCTGATGGAACTGGAACTGTTTATGAAAGATTTCCCGGATTTGGCGGGGGAGTACTCCGTCAATCAGTTCCACGAGGTGCTGGATCACATCCAGAAAAAGCCCGCCAACTATAAGGCGTGGAATCTGGGGCTTGCCTCGGCGATTGCCTGCTGCGCATTTACCTTTTTGCTGGGCGGCGGTCCGGTGGAGATGATCTGCGCATTTTTTGGCGCAGGCGCCGGAAATTTTGTCCGGAAGCTGATGCTGAACAGGAAGATCTCCCTGCTGGGGAATGTCGCCGTCAGTGTGGCGACTTCCTGTATTGTCTATGTGCTGACGATTCTTGCAGCGCAGAAGATCCTGGACATTTCCGCCGTGCATCAGGCGGGGTACATTTGCGCCATGCTCTTTGTCATTCCGGGATTTCCGCTGATTACGGGCGGTATTGACCTGGCAAAGCTGGACATGCGTTCCGGCCTGGAGCGAATCGCCTATGCGCTGCTGATTATCACCGCTGCAACGCTGACCGGTTGGGCGACCGCCATGGTGTTCCATTTCCAGCCGGCAGATTTTCCGGACTTGCAGCTGCCCACCGTCACACGGATGCTGCTTCGCATTGCGACAAGTTTCTTCGGCGTATACGGATTCTCGCTGATGTTTAACAGCCCCCGCAAAATGGCGCTGACCGCCGGTCTGATTGGTATGCTCACCAACACGCTGCGTCTGGAACTCATCGATCTGGCAGGAATGCCGGTGGGAATCGCCGCATTTATCGGCGCTTTTGCATCGGGCTGCATTGCCTCGCTGGTCAAGAAGTATATCGGCTTTCCCCGTATCTCTCTGACTGTTCCGGCAATTGTCATCATGGTACCCGGACTGTTCATGTACCGTGGTATTTACTACATGGGACTGAGCGATGTCAGCAACGGTGCGCTGTGGCTGACCAAGGCCGTTCTGATCGTCATTGCGCTTCCCCTTGGACTGGTGGTCGCAAGACTCTGTACGGATAAGAACTTCAGACATTGTACCTGATGCTTTTGATGTAAGAGCTTGTGTATGCCTGCAAATTTTTGCCTTGTCTGCAAAAAAA
>NZ_FR897987.1:0-36242 GCF_000437175.1 Ruminococcus sp. CAG:330
AAATCCGCATATATTTCCTATGAACACAAGCTCTAACAATTTCGCACAAAGAATCAAAATATCAAACGGCACGCCGGATTCTCTCCGGCGTGCCGTTTTTTGTCCCGCTGCTTTTCCGCAGAAACGGGATAAATTGCAGTGTTAAACCGAACTCCACCGCCAAAAGTTTTTTCTGCGGGAACTCCCAAGTGCCTCTTACGAGGCAAAATCATAAATTTTTCAGAAGTCATTCACCGAAAACCCTGAACAGAAACCGTACATTCTAAAATAACGAATAACGGATCACAAAAACATCGAACATCTTCCAGGCATTCATAAAAAACAAGGCGGGATTTCTCGCAGACGGAAAACTTCTCAGAGTTCAATTTCCATCTCTACTGTATTGTTGATGTAGTCCAGCGCAGTCTGCGCTCTGGAAAGCTCCTCCATCACAGCGCTGTGGTCGGCGTCTGCCTTGGCAATGTCATAGTTGGCATAGCGATAGTCGATGACGGACGAGCTGTTACGCAGGAAAGTATCCTCCCGTGCTTTCGGCAAAACATCTTTCATGGCGGAGAGCTTTTCCATGCGCCGGGTCAGCTGGGGCAGATAGATCAGCATTTCGTCAATGGTCATGTTAAATTCCGGAATCACCGTGGACGCATTGAAACAGTTCAGAGCATGCTTCAAGTGACGAATCTTGGCCTCCACCTGACTCTGTGCCTCCTGCATTGCCGCATAGTCGTATTCCGGACGAACCGACTCCACGTCCTCTCCCAGCGATGCGCAAAATGAACGGGTATTGTTCTCCCGTTTTTGAAGTGTCCGAAGTTCCTCATTCAGCTGGCGGAGTAATTTCGCCGCCTGAGCAGATGTCATCTTCATTGCAAGTGCCTCCTTTTTCCTGTTTTTCTTATTATACCAGATGACGTGTTCCAAATCAAGTCATTCTGAAAATTTTTTACCCGACCAGCAGTTTTTCCCGCAGCAAGCACAGATCAAAACCATTGAGCACCCCATCAGCATTCAGATCTCCCACCTGCCAATTGGCAAGCTTCGTTTCCGATGTTCCCAGCAGCCACTTTTGCAGCAGCACAAGATCCGTCAGATTTGCCTTGCCGTCTGCGTTGACATCACCGGATATCGCAGGCGGTTCCGTAGTAGTCGCTGCGGTTGCCTTTGTGGCAGCAGTCGTTTTGGCGGTGGTTGTGGTCGTCGTCGTGGCGGTAGTCGTCGTCACTTTCGTGGTTGTAGTGGTGGTTTCTGTCTTTGCCTGCCATCTCTGACAATCGTTGTTGGTCGGCTCCCACTGCTGCACATTGGCACCGTTTGCGGTTGCTGCACCGGCAACCTCCACATAACAGGAGTCACCGGAGGCATGGGTCAAAATGCTGTAAGAACCATCCAGATTCTTGGTAAAGCGGAACAGCTGGGCGCTGTCCTTATTAGACCACACAGCAATCGCCAGATTTCCGCCGTTTTTGCTGCCGTCCGCTTTCAGCGCATAGCCGCTGTCCTGCTGCGAGCGAATCCAATAGTAATTGCCGGAACCAAAGGCTCGAAGTGTCCACTTCTGGCAATCCAGTCCATTGGAAGCCCACTGCTGGACGTTGGTGTTATCTGCCATTTTTCCGTCTGCAATGTCCATCACCAGACCGGAACCGGCGTTTTCAAAGGTATAGATCACGCTGGTATCCATCGCACAGCCGGGATCTGCCACTGGTTCCAGCGTCCAATTCTGACAGGTTGCCCCGTTGCACTCCCACTGCTGCACATTTGCACCGGAGGTTGTGGAGGCATCCGCCACCTCTACCGCAGAATTTCCGCCGGAGATGCCAGTTCGAATGAGATAGCTGCCGTCCCCGTTTTTCGTCAGCATGAACTGCTGATTGGAACCGCCATTATAAGGATAGATGTCGAGATTCGTCCCGTTGGCAGTCTTTTTTCCGGCGACATCCAGCACATAGGTTCCGCCGTCGCCAACCACCGAAGCAAGATAGTAGTATCCCTCTCCGGCACTGCAAAGCTTCCAGATATCGTGGACGGAAGTGCCGTCTGTGCCCCACTGCTGGACATTGGCACCACTCTGTGCAGCAGCGCCTGCCACCTGCAAGTACAGTCCGGAGTTGACGTTCCTGATGCGATACGTGGAGCCCTCTGCAAATGTCTCCGCCTGCGGTGCGCTTGGTGCTTCTGTATAGCCTGCGCTTGGCACACCGGCAGCAGCATACCGCAAATACATCATGTTATTCCGATTGTCCTGACAGCCGCTGTAGTTCTGACAATAGGTCTTTGCCTCGTCAGCGGTGCGGGAAACGGTATTGTAGTTGGAAGTTGGCCGCCATGTGCAGTCCTGTGCATAGCCCTCAATGGTCGTCCGCTTGCAGTTCACCGATTTGGAACCGGATTCCGCATAGGAACCGGGATAGGTCACAGTGTTCCAGTCGCAGATGACATTTCCGCCATCCTCATAGTAGCAGTTTTCTGCAAAGATTTTCGACGCTGTGTGTACCGTATACGCCATGCTGAACGTCTTGACATAGTTGTTCAGCGAATGGAAATAACCGTAGCGCATTAGTCCCGGTCCACGGGTCAGTGTCTTTTCAAAGCGGTTGCTGATGATGGACATCCGAGGATAATTGTTGTAAGTCTGATAGGAGTTCTCATCGTCCGCCGGATAGCCTAGAATCACGCCATACTCGTGAAGTCCGAACGAGCAGTCCGAAACGGTAGTATAATCGGCATCATAGCAGCACGCCAAAAATTTGTCCCAGTCCGGCAGACCGGTAGAAGCCGTATTATAATCGCTGTGTCCCACAAAGGTGCAGTGATCCACCCAGAGATTCTGACCGGAACCGAGATAGACGACAATGGAGTCGTTGCCGTTGGACTCTGCATCGTGCTGCAGCTCAAAATTTTTCAGAATCAGGTTGTTGCCCGTTCCGCTGTTGGAGGACGTACAGAACTGTACATTGTACATGGTATGTGCCGCATAGCTTCCGATGATGGTCTTATTGCTGTGAACATAGATGCGTCCGTCCGGACAATAGTTGCGTCCGGAGGAGTCCTTTTGCAGCGTGGTGACACTGAGATTTGCTGTGACTACGATGGTGTAGGGCGTGTCTGAAGTGGCGTATTTTTTCAAGTCGGCAAAGGTGGAAACTTCCACGATCTCGCCGAACAGACCGCCAATGTCCCCCGCCTTGATGTTGCCGGTGTTGTCATCAAAACAATATCCGGCAAAGCCCTGCAATCCGTCGGCATTGAGCAGCCAGAGCTGGCTGTCTGCGCCGGTGTATTTGGCAAGAGTCATGCCGGAAGCACCTGCGGTCAAAGCAAGAGCAGTGTCTGAATAGTTCACGATCTTGTAGTACAAATCATTGCCCAGATGATCCTGCGCCACAGGGATGACGTACCAATGCTGGGACTGCGCCGACTCACTGCCGTACAGAATCACGTCAGTTCCGGCAGATACACGATAATTCCGCGGGGTCAGCAGCCGTCCGGACTGCGCATTGACCAGCTTGAAAAAGGTACCGTTTCCGTCCTTTCCCACACGGTCAAACCGCCACGATGCAGACAGGTCGCTGCCCTGTGCCTGCAGCGAAATCGCTGCGCCATCGGACGTTCCGGTTTCTGTCAAAACTTTGGCGTTGGTTTTATCGGCGAGCTGCATCAGCTGTGCGGGATAATCCGTGGAAACTGCCGATGCCGAGAGAACCGCCCCGTCCCATCGAAACAGCGGCAGCATCCAGGCTGTCAGCAAAACCAGCGACAGGAGCAGCGCCTGCCGCATACGAACCCAATGTTTCATTTTTCCATACCTCCTTGAAATTGGCGTGCATTTCGTCGAACGCCGTCAATACAAATGAAACTATCAACGATATCATAGCACATTTTGTTGAAAGTGTCAATATTCAAAAAGAAAAACTTGCAAAAGTCCGCTCATTTTCTTCCAAAAAGCGCAATTTTGCAAAAAATCATGAGAAAATACTGCAACATACGGATTTGCTTTTGGCAACACCGCACAAAGATTGTGCGACAGATGCGTCGTCAAATTTTTCGTCAGATGAAACAAAAAGCGGAGTGAATACTTGATGTATTCACGAGCATTTTTGTGAAATATGACGGGAAATTTGCAAGCAGATGGCGTGCAAAGTCACCAGACGCTCTTTGTGCGGTATTGCCTTTTATCTTCTGCAAATCAAAGCGCCCCTGCTTCCGTGAAATCGGAAACAGGGGCGCTTTGTGCTCATATGCTTAAACCTGCAAGTTCCTGCAGCAGATGTTCTGTCACCAGCTGTCCCACTGGCTTCTGGCACTGATTCAGATAGAAGTGACCGCCGGAAAATTCCGTAGCGTCTACTCCCTCTGAAAATGCGCCCCACTGGGCAATCAGGCTGGCATCCTGAAACATGGGGTCCTGATTGCCATAGAGCACATGCACCTTGGTGTGCATTTTTTCATACGGCACACGAGGGCGATATTGCAAATGCATCGCCAGATCCTGCTGCATCAGCGGCAGGAAATAGCTGCGAAACATGGGATTTTCGGCAAACGCCGCATCGATCATGCCGTTATCCAGCAGGTAGCGTGTCATGTCCTCCGGCGTGAGCTGCATGTCCGGAAAGAAGTTTTCGCAGGAGGGCGCCGGCGCCGATGAGGCGAAAAACAGCACCGGCTTCACACCGTATTGTTTCTGCGCTGCGATTGCAGCTTCATACGCCACCAGCGAACCGGTACAGTGTCCGAAAAATGCCACCG
Source organism: Ruminococcus sp. CAG:330 (assembly GCF_000437175.1). Taxonomy (NCBI): domain Bacteria; kingdom Bacillati; phylum Bacillota; class Clostridia; order Eubacteriales; family Oscillospiraceae; genus Ruminococcus; species Ruminococcus sp. CAG:330. The sequence goes on from NZ_FR897987.1 coordinate 4,744, forward strand.
GCTTCTGAAACAGCTGCGGATTTTCTGTCACAAATGCCTTTGCGCAAGCCTCCAGTGTATCGAAATTAGGAATGCCGGCGTTGCGTTCCCTGCCGGGATAGAGCACCGGACAGAGGTTGATGCGGCTGTCAATTTCCGCTTTCAGCGGTGAGAAGTATGCTGCACTTCCGCCGGCATAGGAAAAACAGAGCAGATTGACCGCTGCATCCTCGGCATACCGGGCGTGTGCGATCCATATCATTTTCTTTGCCATGATTGCCTCCTGTTATTCCCGATTGCCCTTCAGGCTGACCACCATATCGATCTTGCTGACCTTTCTCCGCAGCAGCAGCAGTGAGAAGAAGTAGCTGATGAGAATGATGACACCGCAGATGAGGACGGACGAAGTCTTGACGGTGGGTTCCAGTACCACGTGCATTACAGAAACCATGGCAGAAGAAACACCGCCCAGCATGGAAACGCATGCCGGAACTGCCAGCAGGAAGCCCAGCACCACGAGAATGTGGTTGACGTTCAGCACAATGCCGTTGATCTCCCGATCCCGGTAGCCCAGCACCTTCAGCATGGAGATGCTGCTCTTGTTTTCCTCGATCAGCATGTTGACAATCAGGTAAACAGAGATGACACTCATCAGACAGCCCATGAACATCATGCCATTGATAAAGGAACTGAATGCCGTCATCGCATTTTCAAAGGTATCCAGCATGGATTCGTTGTCGCTCAGATATGCCAGGTCATCGCTGTCGATGTCGATCTTTTCGTTGGAATATACGATGTTGTAGTAGTCGCCGTCCAGACCCATGACATCTTTAGCGTTTTCATAAGAGGTGTAAATTACCTGCTGGGTGTTGTCCGCAACTACGCCATCGATCTTCACTTCAGTCTCTTCCAGTGTCACCGTATTGGCAATGGTGATGGTATCACCATTGTGCAGATCACGTTCCACGGAAACAGCATTGGAGATATAGTATCCGCCCTTCGAAGAGAATGTGCCCTCTTTCATTGCAATGTCATCGAATGCGCTGTCTGCCGGAATGCCTGTCAGCGTAATGGCTGCGTGATTGTCGGTGGTTTCGAAAGAGACAGTGATGCCGTGGTATCCCTCGTACTTGTTCTCTGCGTCCATATGGTTCAGATAGTAGGTGTAATCATATACCGATGCGCTCTCTGCGCCCTGATCCACCAGCGCATCCACCATATCCCGCATGGCAAAGCTATCCAGACAGAGGAACGAACTGAGGAACAGACAGAACAGCACCAGCAGCGTCCGTCCCATATGGGAGAACAGCTCCCGAATCCGGAACTTCGAGCGGAAATTCATATTGCTGTTTTTCAGCATGCCCCGGTTCTTGGTCTTGCGGTCGTCCCGTTCGGTCAGCATAGAAACCACGCTTCTGCGGAGCATCCGCACGGTCTTCCAGTATGCCACCAGACCAAACAACACTGCCGGCAAAAGCAGACAGAGAATTGCAACGACAGGTCGGATGTAGTAGTTGTAGTTGATGCGCTGGTAGTCGATGACAAAGTACATCGCCACGCCCTTGCCGCAGAGCAGCGCCAAAATCAGTCCCAGCACACTGCCCAGCACGCCGGGGATCATGGCGTAGATCATATAGTGCACGCCGATTTCCCGCTTGCGGTAGCCCAGCGCCGTCATTGTTCCCACATACTTCTGTTCCCGTTCTAGCATTCTGCCGATGACAATGGAAACCAGCAGCAGAATGACAATGACCAGAATCGGAATCAAAACAAAGGCTTCCGTAGTAATGGTCTTTCCCGCATTGGCAGGCTGTTGAATACGGCTGTTGGCGTTGGCTGCGGTGTAGACATAAGCGCTGTAATCGTGGTAGATGGTATCCCGAAAATCATCGGAGAGGGATTCCTTCTCATATTCCACAGAATAGTAGGTAGTTTCCTCCCACGTGTGTTCCTCCCGCAGCTTGTCGTATGCCTCCGGTGTCACCTGTACCATGGCGAAGTTTTCCTTGTCCACCCACGGATCGCTCTCGCTCTTTTTGGAATAGAGGTAATCCGGACGAACGGCAAGTCCGCTGATGTGAAAATCCTCGCCGTCGATACGGTAGATGTCGCCGATTTCCAGTTCATTGGCATTGGCGAAATCACGGTCCAGCAGGATGTCGTTATCCGTCTTGACATTCTCGCCCTCCAGCAGGCTGTACTGGTTGACATTTTCCATGGGATGAAAGAACCGGAACGTCTTATCGCCGTCCTCCGCATCCATATAGGCATCCTGTTCCACCCGTGTCTGATATTTCTCCTCCAGATTTGCAATGTCATCCTCCGACAGCGGAAGTGCCGTCAGAAACTGCGCATCTTCCACGTGGCAGGTATCCATCAGACTGCTGACATCCTCTGTAATCATGATGGCATCGGTAAATCCCACCGCCGACAGGAAAACAGTAAACATCGTCAGCAAACCAATGGAGATATAAAAGGAGAGATTCTTTCGAAAATCCCTTTTAAATGTATGTTGATATGATTTCAAAGCCGTGCACCTCTCTTTCCAACGCCATTACAGTTCCAGCTCGGAAACAGGAATCTTGTGCGGATTTTTCTCCTGCTTCGTCACTTTTCCGTCCCTGACGTGGATGATCACATCTGCAAAGCCCTGGATCGTCTCATTGTGCGTAATGATCAGAACCGTAGTGTGGTACATCTGGTTGACCTTTTCCACAAAGGAGAGCACTTCCCGTGCCGACTTGGAATCCAGTGCACCCGTCAGCTCATCGCAAAGCAGCAGCGCCGGATTCTTGGCGATGGCTCTTGCAATTGCCACACGCTGCTGCTGACCGCCGGAGAGCTCGCTGGGATAGCGGTTGGCAAACGGCGTGATGTCCAGCCGATCCATCAGCTCTTTCTTGTCGATTGCCGGATTGACTGCAATGTCAATGGTGGTTTCAATGTTTTCCCGTGCTGTGAGGCTGGGAATTAGATTGTAGAACTGAAAGACAAAGCCGATCTTCTCCCGCCGGTACTCCACCAGCTGTTTTTTCCGATAGCCGCTGATCTCCACGCCGTCCACGATAATCGTACCGCTGTCCAGCGTGTCGATTCCGCCCAGCATATTCATAAGCGTACTTTTTCCGGAGCCGGATGCGCCGAGAATAACGCCGATCTCCCCTTTTTCCATGGAGAAACTTGCGCCGTCCAGTGCGTGGACTGCGGCATCTCCCTTTCCATACTGCTTGACTGCATTTTTCACTTCAATAAACACAATGATCTCTCCTATTTCTGCGCGTTACGGTTCTGCAATATCATACCTGCCATGGTTCTCTGCGCCGACACGGAGCAAAACAGCACCTGTTCCGTTCCGGCAGCAAGACGGGCATACGCCGCCTGCAGGGCACGAATCCCGCCCATTCCGCCATCCAGCGGAGGGATCTCCTCGTCTGCGCCAAGTTCCGGCGTGTCGGAGATCGTCCAGGGGCGCTGAGAAAGTCCTGCATCCCGACAGAGCTGCTCCAAAAACTGCGCTGTCATCTGCTGCTTCTGCGCCATGTCATAGAGGAAGCCTGTTCGGACAGCGAGCAGCGTGGCTGCCGGTTCAGTTTTGCTAAGAAGCACTGCACCGCCCTGTGCGGTATCGCCGTACATATCCCCTTCCGTCAGAAGCACCGTTTCCGCCATGCCGTCCGACAGTGCATCTGCTGCCAGAGCAAGTCCTTGTATGCCCACCAGCTTGTCGCCGATGACGGACATCTGAAAGCCTTTGATGTGGCAGGTGATTCCTGTCTGACACGCCGGCTCACAGAGAATGGAGTGAATGGCTTTCTGCGGACGCATACCACGGATGCCCCGTTCGCAGAGCTTTCCGCCGTTGAACCGGTAGATATCCGCCGGTCCCTGTGCATAGGCACCAATGATGCCGATTTTCTCCGCCGATTCCGGCGGATTCTGTGCCAGCACTTCTTGCGCTGCTGCTTGTATAGCTGTTGCAGTTGTACTCTCTTTCGCCTTTTCCCGATAGGGTGCAGACGCTTCTGCAATTCTACCGATTCCAATGTTCATGCCGGTGCCTCCCCTCTCCACTTTTTCAGCAGGACACAGCTGTTGCTTCCGCCAAAGGCATATGCGCTGTTCAGCACAACCTCCGGTTCCAGTTTCTCCGGCTGTGTCACCAGCCGGAACGTGCAGTGCTCATCCAGATTCTGCACATTGCAGTTGGGCGGAACTACACCGGTATCCAGCGTTATGGCGCACGCTGCAAGCTCCAATGCTGCCGCAGCACCCAAAGCGTGCCCCAGTGTTCCCTTGATGGAGGAGGCGGAAATTCTGCTGGCATCTTCGCCAAAAAATTCCGAAACTGCTTTCATTTCGCAGGCGTCGTTGGTCACAGTTCCAGTGCCGTGCAGGCAGATGTAATTGATGGCATCTCTGGCAATGTGCGCATCGTTCGCGGCACGCTCCATTGCTGCAAGAATCCCCGTTGCCTCCGGATCCATCGCTGCCATGTGGTAGGCATCGCTGCTCTGTCCCTGTCCGATGATCTCGCCGTAGATGTGTGCTTTTCGTGCCAGCGCTGTTTCCAGCTCCTCCAGCACCAGAACTGCGGCACCTTCGCTGAGGATAATGCCGTTTCGATCCCGATCGAACGGGCGAAGCTTTTCCTTTGCCAGCGCCCGAAGAATGGAAAACGTTCCCTCGGAGATCATGGAATACAGATCCACACCGCCGGTAATCACCCGCTTCAATCTGCCGGAGCGAATCATCTGAAAGGCATGCGCTGCTGCAATGTTTCCCGATGCGCAGGCATCTGTGTGCAGCAGCACATCCCCGGAACAGTGCAGCCGTCGGGCAATGGCAGCTGCAATCTCTCCATGGGGCATTGCTGCCATCGCCTCCTCCATGGACAAGTCCGGATGTTCCTTCAGAAGCTGTTCCAGACAGTGCAGCTCCCCGTGAGTCGTTCCAAGGGAAACACCGCACGCCAGCGGAGAAACATCTGCCGAAGTCTCCGGCAATCCGGCATCCTCCGCTGCTTCCACAGCTGTGGCAAGGGTCAGACGGCAGCAAGGCGCATAATCCTTTTCCTGCGGTGTCAGATATCTCGCTTCATATGCTGCCAGTTCCGCTGCATCCAGCAGTCCGTACTGTCCCTGAAACTCCTCTCCATATATCCCGCCTTGCAGCGGTGTCATATGGCTCTCTCCCTTCCAGACATTCCGGAAAAAAGCATCCTTGCCAAATCCGCTGACGGAGGCAACGCCGATTCCCGTAATTACAACACGATGTTTCATGGCTTAAAGTGCCTCCAGATAATCCACGATCTGTTCCACACAGGTCAGGCTGCGGATGTCTGTCTTGGGAATCCGCACATCCAGCTGATCTTCGATCTCTGCCACGCAGTCCAGCATTTGCAGCGAATTCATTGCCAGATCCTGTACGAAATGATCCCGATCCCCGATCTGCTTCGGCTCGATCTCAAGCGCGTCTGCGGCAATCTCCCGAATCTGTTCCTTGTTTACGATCATAATAATACACTCCTCTTTTCATCTTTCTGACGGTTTCCAATAATGTTTCCAGATACTGTTCGGATTCCAGCACAAAGAAGTGCCCGCCCTCGAACACGGTTTCCTCAAATGCCCCGTTGGTCACCATGCTCCAATGGGACATCTGCTCCGGCGATGTCTCCACATCCTGCATGGCGCAGTGGGCACAGATGGGGGCATGAATGCAGCCCTTGTCATAGCAATAATTCTCGAACAGCGCATAGTCGCTGAGAATGATGGGGGCGAAGTAGTCCATGAAGCCCTGATCTTCCAGAATCCGGTCATCCATGCCGCCCAGCCGGCGCATCTCCTCCAGCAGTGCCTCTCTTCCCATGCAGCTGCGGAAGGAACTGCAGTCCCGATCAAAGGGTGCACCCCGTCCGGCGACTACCAGACCCTGTACCGGCACGTGCCATTTTTCCAGACACTTGACCGTTTCAAAGGCAATCAGCGAACCAAGGCTGTGGCCGTAGAGATAGACCTTTTTTCCAAGGCATGCTACTGCAATTTTACCGGCAAGCTCCTCGGCAATCTCGCAGAGTCCGCTGGAGAATTTCTCCCCCATCCGGCAGCCGTGGCCGGCGTACTCCACCGGTACCACGGCGATGTCGTTCTTCACACCGCACCAGCTGCGCAGCTGTCCGGCGTTTCCGCCGGCGTGATGAAAACAGAACAGCAATGTGTCTGCCTCCGGCGGAATGCCAAACGGAAAGCACTTGTCTTTCACTTTCACGATTCAGATGCCTCCTCTTGTACCAGTGCAGCCATACCGGAAACCGTTGGGTCGGTAAACAGCTCGGTGATCTCAATCTCTCTTCCGGCAAGGTCAGACAGCATGGTACGAACCTTGACAATGTCCAGAGAGTCACCGCCGAAATCGAAGAAATCTTCGTCGGCCTCCGGAATCTCCTGCGTATTCAAAACGCTCTGCCAGATTGCTGCGATCTGCTGTTCTGCTGCACTCAGCACCGTTTCTGCCGTGCCGCTGTGCTGCTTCAGCGTTTCCACGCCCTGTGCCACCAGCGCCTTGCGGTCGATCTTGCTGTTGGCAGTGAGCGGAAGTGAATCCACCTGGAACAGGACGGACGGCATCATATAGCCGGGCAGCCGTTCCCTGGCGGATTCCAGCAGCGCTTCGGTCATATCATCGCCGGCGGGATTTTCTGCAACCACCGCTGCTGCCAGATGTGTTCTGCCGTTGTGTGCAATGGTAAAGGCGCACGCCTCACGCAGCAGACCGCTGTGCAGCAGTGCCGCTTCGATCTCGCCCAGTTCGATGCGGTGTCCACGGATTTTCACCTGGAAGTCCTCCCGTCCGAAGAATTCCATCGTGCCGTCCTCCCAGTACATGCCGAGATCTCCGGTGTCATAGAGCCGCTGTCCAGTGCGCTGGTCTGTGAGGAACCGCTCTGCGGTCAGAACCGGATCGTGCAGATAGCCCATGGCAACGCCGGTTCCCGTGATGTACAGTTTTCCGATGACGTTCGGCGGACAATCCTGCATGTTCTCGTTGAGAATGCGGAATCCCTGTCCGGACAGCGGATAGCCGTAGGGTATGCTGCGCCAGGACGGTTCGACTTTCGTCACCGGATAATAGTTGGACCAGATGGACGCCTCGGTCGCACCGCCCAAGCTGTAGACAGCGGTATTCGGAAGTGCTGCCAAAAGTTTTTCCGGCAGCGCCAGCGGAATCCAGTCGCCGCTCATCATGACCACCCGTAGCGATGCCGCATCTGTTTTCAGTGCCACATTCTCCGCAAAGAGCTGCATGAATGCCGGAACGCTGTTCCAAACGGTGACATGCTGTGCACGCACCAGCTCCGCCAGACGTTTCGGGTCTTTTCGGTCTGCCTCGCTGGGCACGACCACTGCACCGCCGCAGCTGAGCATGCCAAAAATGTCATAGACCGAGAGGTCAAAGTTCAGTGCAGAAACGGCAATGGTACGGTCAGTGCTGCCGATGCCAAACCGCTGACTGACATCCAAAATCGTATTGACAGCGCCACGGTGAGAGATCATTACGCCCTTTGGTGTACCGGTACTGCCGGAGGTAAAGATGATATAGGCGAGGTCATCCGGCTGGCACACCGGTGTATATACCGGAAGTTCTGCTGCCGGCGTCTGTGCCTCCACGAAGATCGGACGCACGGAAAGTCCTGCGGCACGGTCTGCCAGTTCCTGCTCTGTGAGCAAAAGATCTGTCTCCGCCTTTTGCAGGATCTCCGTGATACGCATATCCGGATTGCCCACATCCAGCGGCAGATAAGCAGCCCCTGCCATGAGAATTCCCAGAACGGCTGTCACCTGCCGCCACGATTTTTTCAGCAGCACAGCAGCAATTTTCTGACCGGACTGCTGCACGGCACGGCTCAGCTGATATGCCTCGTAAAACAGCTGTCCATAGGTGATCTCCCGTTCTGCATCAGCCACAGCAATTGCATTGGGATTGCGCTTTACCTGCTCCACGAAGAGCCGTTCCAAGGTCATTCCGCCGTCCACCGGCGGAATGGCGGAAAGCTTCTCCCGCTGAGGCAGTGTGGGAATCATGGCGTTGCGGTAGAGCACCTCAGTCATATTCACATTCCACACTTCCGAGGACTCTGCCAGATGCAGCAGCAGGCTGCGGTAAAACTCCGCCATCTCCCGCACGGTCTGTTCCCGGAACAATTCCTGAACTGCTTCAAAGCTGACATAGAGTCCGCCGTTCAATTCGGTCACCTGACAATCCAGCCATACCTGCGGGGTTTCCGTGGAAATGCGTGCGACGTTTCCGAACATGCGCTCTGTCTTTCCGGCAGTCATGCCCACTGTTACAGTGAACACGACCGGGAAGATCACGCCCTCCCGCTGGTTGGCACGGGCATAGTCCCGCTGCACCTCTACACCGCCGTAATAGGGGTGGGACATATGCGATGCCAGATCGGTCTGGATTCTCTGCGCTGCCTGCGCAAAGCTCTCGCTGCCCCTGACCTCCATGGACATCATGGAGAGCAACGTGAAGTCGCCCACCAGTTCCTGAATCTCCGGATGCGAAAACAGACGGTTATATTGTGTCAGATTGACAGTGAATGCCGGACGGCGGCTCCAGAGCGCCAGCATCTGTGCGTATGCCGTCAGCAGAACGGAAGAGAGCGTCAGTCCGTTGTTCCGGCAATTTTCCTGAAGCTTCTGCCATACTGCCGGTTCCAGCGCTTTCTGGATGTGCAGGATGCTCTGAGTTTCCAGCGTGTCGGGAGAGGTCTCCGTAAACAGTTCCGGTGCCGGATGCATCTTGGCGATCTGCTCCTGCCAATACGTTTTATCCTCAGCGTACCGCTTGGTCTCTTGCAGCGCATACAGTGCCTGCACATAATCCCGGAACGAGAGATGCCGTTTTTCCACGGATTTCTGCGGATCTTCGTAAAATGCGTTCCACTCACGGAACAGCAGCTGCACACTGAAGCCATCGAAAATCAGATTGTCCAGATCGAGGAACAGTCTGGTCTGTGTTCCGCTAGTCACCGCAGCCACACGGAACAGCGGCCACCGGTCAGACTGGAATCGCTCATGCTCCATCTCCTGCCGCAGAGCTGTGCAGGCATCCTCAAATGCTGCGCCGTCTGTCTGCTGCACAGCAAAAGTATAGTACGGAACTTCCGACAAAATCACCTGCATGCCATCGCCACGCACCACGGCACGCATCATTCCCTGCTGGGCAATCACATAATTGAACGCCTGCTCTGCACGGGAAATGTCCAGATTCTCGCACTGCACCTCGCAGAATGCATGGGTGGTAACACCGCTCATTTTCAGCATACCCTGTGCACCCATCCAGTAGGAACGCTGTACGGCAGTCAGCGGGAATGGCTCGTTTTCCAGTTCCGGCTCCGGCTGAATTTGCGGCAGTTCCTCCTGATGCGCCGTCTGTTTCTCTGCCAGCGTCTGGCAGAACGCCTGCAATACCGGCGCATTGAACAGTTCTGCGATTTCCACTGAGATGCCCAGCTTCTGTTGAATCTGACTGGTTACACGAAGTCCGGTCATGGAGTCGCCGCCGAGATAGAAGAAGTTGTCGCTGCGTCCAACAGCTTCCTCGGAGAGTTCCTGCTGCCAGATCTCCGCTACCGCCTGTTCCAGTTCGGTCTGCGGTGCCTCGTAGCCCGATTCCTCCAATGCGGGAACCGGAAGTGCCTTTCGGTCTACCTTTCCGTTGGGTGTCAGCGGGAAAGCATCCAGCTGCACCAGGAAGGACGGCACCATGTATTCCGGCACACGCTCCGCAATGGAGTGAAACAGCGCTTCCTCGGAATAGGGCACGCCTTCCTTCGGCACAACATAGGCAGTGAGAAAGCTTGCACCACTTTCACTTCTTGTGATGACTGCCAGCGCCTTTTCCACTGCCTCGGTTTTCAGCAGAGCGGACTCGATTTCTCCCAGCTCAATGCGGAAGCCGTGCAGCTTGACCTGCTGGTCGATTCTTCCGCAGAAGATGACATATCCCGCCTCGGCAAATTTCCCGTAGTCCCCGGTGCGGTACAGCCGACCGAACTGCGGATGCTGGAAATAGTGCGCCTCGGTTTCCTTGGGACTGGCGCAGTACTCCTTGGCAACGCCTCTTCCGCCAATGCAAATCTCTCCCTGCACGCCAACCGGACAAATTTCTCCGGCTGCATTCAGCACATAGATAGTCTGGTTCGCCAGCGGATAGCCATAGGGAATGCTGTTCCATGCGGGCTGTACCTCATTAATGGGATAATAGATCGACCAGATGGATGCCTCCGTTGCACCGCCCAGGCTGCAAACCTTTGCCGCCGGAAAACAATTCTGAATCTTCCGGGGCAGTTCCAGCGGAATCCAGTCACCGCTGAGCAGCACATTCCGCAGCGGTGAACCGGAAAACGATTCGCCGGAATCCGCCAGCAGCTCCATGATTGCCGGAACGGTATTCCAGAAGCTCACCGGATAGCGGTGCATTAGATCAGCAATGGTGTCAATGTCTACCCGTTCGCAGAGCACCAGATGGGCGCCGGTGGAAAATGCGCCGAAAATATCGTAGACGGAGAGATCAAACCAGAAGGCGGAAATGCCGATGATGCAGTCTTCCTCGGTCACGCCAAAGCGGCTGTTGATGTCCTGAATGGTGTTGCACACGGCATCCTGCGTGATAACAACGCCCTTGGGAACGCCGGTACTGCCAGAGGTGAAGATGATATATGCCACGTCTTCCGGATTTCCCAGAAGCGGCATTGCACCATCGGGATTTTCTGCAGTCAGCGTCTGCACCATGTCCGCAGTCAGAATTGCCGCAGCATCGCAGCTCTCCCGAATGGCATCAATCCGCTTTTGCGGATAGGCAAGATCAAAGGGCACGTAGGCGTTTCCGGAACGAAGAATGCCTAGCATGAGGAGAATGGTTTCTCCGCAGCGCTTTCCGTCCACCATAATGCATCTGCCGCTCCCGTACTTCCGGCGGAGCGTTCCGGCAATGGTGCCGGCTGTGTCCCACAATTCCCGATATGTGTAACGCTTTTCTCCCGCCGTCAGCGCAATGCGGTTGGGAGTGCGCTCCACCTGCGCAGCAATCAGATTTTGCAGTGTCGTCACAGGAATCTCTGTTTCCGTGGCATTATACGCCTCCACTTCCTGCACCGGAATTCCGGCGGATGCCGGACGATTCTCCCAAGTGCCCTCGATGGTATCCAGAAAATACAGGAACATATTCTGCACAAACGACTCCGGCAGCACACCGGTCAGGTAATCCCAGCGCACCTCCAGTTCGCCGCAATGCTCGGAAATCTGGCAGTCCACTGCCAGCTGCGGTGTCCGGCTGATGCGGTACACCATTTCGCCCAGAAAATCCCAGTAGCTCTCGTCGCCGGCAGTCAGACGGCTGGTAAAGGCAAAGGGAAATGCTGCCTTGCCTCCCAGCTGTTCCCGCCGTGCGATCTCTTTCATGACATCCAGGCCGTCAAAAGCAGTGTGTTTGAGATACGTCCGGATCTTCTTTTGCAGCTTACGGCAAACCTCTGTCCACGGCTGTGTGCCGCCGCTCTCCAGATCTACCAGCAGCAGCTTCGTGAAATCTCCGATAACATCGGAAAAGACATGCTGCATGGGGCTTCGTTCCGAAACGGTCATGCTGACAGAGAGGGCATCGGTTCCGCTGAATCGGCACAGACACTTGCCATAGCAGTAGAGCAAATAAACCGAGGGCAGAATCCGGTTCTCGTAGAGCACATCCTGCAGCTTCTGGTAAAATTCTGCCGAATACCGTTTTACCTTGGTGTCAAAACGTCCGCTGCTGTGTTCGCCGGCCTCCAGCGCAATAGCAGGTGCCAGCGGCATCTCCGGAATCTGCCTCTCCCAGAAGGCACGATCCTGCTCCAGCTTCCGGCTGCGTTCTTCTGCCAGAAGTTCCACATACTGCCGATAATCATGGAGCAGCGGTTCCGGTGTCAATTCCGGATTCTCGTAGCAGTCGTGCAGCTCCTTGACGAGAATCTCAATGCTGAACCGGTCTACCAGCATCATGTCGAACGAGAATACCACCCGGCTCCGGTTCTGCGGAAGCTGGTAGAATGAGATGCGGAACATGGGCCACTGTCCCACAGGAAAGATCTCGTGGGACTGCTCCTCCCGCAGTTTCCGGAAAAACGCCTCGATTTCCTCTTCCGAACTATGGGAGAGATCAATCACCGGCATGTGATAAACAGGAATCTCTGTCAGCTCCGCCTGTGTGCCGTCCGGAAAAATTACGGTGCGGAGCATGGGCTGATGCACGATTACCTTTTGAATTGCCTGTGCCAGCCGTTCCCTATCGCATGTGCCCTCGCACTCAAAGTAAAATCCTGTGGCATTGCCGCCCAGATCAGCGGTAGGATCCCGTCCCATCAGATACGCCAGCGCTACCCCGGTCAATGAAAATGATGTTTGATGTTCCATAGTACCCCCCTGTTTACACATTCATTCCGCCGTCTACCCGCAGAATCTGTCCTGTAATATAGGACGCCGCCGGAGAAGCGAGAAAATAGACCGCCTCTGCCACCTCTGCCGGTGTGCCGAACCGCTTCATTACGGAGGACTGGGCAGAACGTGCTTTGATTTCTTCGCTGAGCAGATTTGTCATACCGCCATCGATCATTCCCGGCGCCACGGCGTTGACACGAATTCCGTAGGCAGCCAGTTCCGCTGCTGCCGTCATGGTCAGAGCATTGATTGCGCCCTTGGATGCCGCATAGGCAGAAGAGCCGATACAGCCTTTCAATCCGGCAACGGAGGACGTGTTGACAATGCTGCCGCTGCGCTGCTTTTTCATCACCGCACCAGCCTCCTGCATCAAAAAGAATGTGCCGTCCTGATTGGCGGAAATGACAGCACGGTATTCCTCCTCCCGCTCCCGAATCAGCAGAGCGTAGTCAATGATGCCGGCATTGTTGACCAGAACATCCAGACCGCCCATCGCAGCCACTGCCTGTTTCACAGCCTCTTTGCACTGCGCCTTATCAGAAACGTCAAACAGCCATGTGGTCACATTCACACTGTATTTGTCTGACATCTGTTGTGCGCAGGCTTTCAGCGACTCCAATTTTTTCGGCGACCGGCAGCAAAGGCAGAGCTGGCAGCCGTTTCTGGCAAATACCTCAGCAATGGCTGCGCCGATCTCACCAGAAGCCCCTGTTATCATAACACTTTGCGGTTTCAATCCAATCCCCCGTTCTCTTCTCCCGTATAACTGCGCAGCGGCAGATTCTCCATCAGGTGTTCATCTTCCAAGAACCGCCGTGTGATGTCAATGATACGTGCAACCTCGTCCCGCTGATAAAGCGTCAGATCGCATTGCACGTCAAATTCGATGGTATCCCTGGTATTGTTGATGTCCAGCATCAGACAGTCATCGTACTTCCGTTTCACATAAGGGATTACCGGTGTGATACCGCCGCCTTCCCCCATGTTTCCGGTGTTGGCATAGGAAACCATGAACTGTGCTGTGATCTGTGTTTCAATGGGAATGTACGCTGCGTACTTCATGTTCTCATAAATCTTATTGGTCACACGGCGAATGAAGTCCAGTGCGCCCTCCTCCGGATCAAATGTGATTCGATTGGGCGATGCCACCACCAACGGTCCAATGGTATCCTTATACTTAGGGTCGGTGCGCTCCACAAAGGAAAATCCAACAACCGTGTCCTTTCTCTGGAACACGGTATCCAGTCCCAGATGATACGCTGCCATCATCAGTCCAAACGGAGAAACTTTCATCTTTCTCGCAGTTTTCTCCAGCTTCGCCTTGGGCAGGGAGATGTGGAAGAGCAGCTGGGAATCTGCATTCAGTTTTTTCTCCGGCGGTGTGACAGCCTGCCGTTCATAACCGGCGATCTCTTTTCCCCAGTAACCATGATAATACTCGCCCTTGGTGCGTTTTAGTTCGTCCATATCCTGATAGTATTGCAGCAGATTGTTCTTCTGTCCCACAGAGCGCTGAAATACTCCGGGTGTCATATAGTTGGTAATCAGCTCCTGAATGGTCAGGAACAGCGATGCGCTGTCAAAAATAACATGATGGGCATTCACATAGATGATGTGGTCTTTCTCCCCGATGCGGAAGCAGCGGAACCGCACGCCCAGTTCATGCAGCAGGTCAATGGGGTTCTGTGCGTCTGCGTCGATTTTCGTCTTGGCATCGGCAAAGCGTGCCTCTTCGGTATCACCCTCGGTTTCTATGATTTCCAGATGATAGGTGTACTCGTTCAAAATGGAATACTCATAGCCCGTTTCGGTCTGATAGAACATCATCCGAAATGCATCGTTGCAATCGTACAGGCGCTGAATCGCCTTTTCCAGCTTTTCCAGATTCAGCTTTCCCTGAAACCGAATTCCCAGTGCAATGTTCATGTTGTTTCCCGTCTTGTAATGCAGATCCATCATGATTGCGGACAAATCCTCCAATGGGAATCGGCTCACGCCATTTTCGTTCTGATAAAACTTCTGCTCCATCCTCACACCGTTCCTTTCTGTGTTTCCATGCGTGCTGCAAGCTCTCTCACCGTTTCACAGTCGTAGAAATCGGCGAGTTTCAGTGTCAATCCCTGTTCCTCCAGATCATCGATCACCATCATCATCGACATGGAGTTAATACCGGCATCAAACAGGGAGTCATCCTCTGTCAGGGTGTCGTCATCCAGTCCGCTGCGGCAAGCCTCCAGGAGTACCTGCACCAGATCCTGCGGTTCTGCCGTTTTCTCCGCTGGAGCCGAAACTTCTTCCGCTGCTGCATCCGCAGCCGGCTGTCCGGATTCCAAATACTCTGCCAGCTTTGCTGCACTGTCATACTGGTAGAACTCCGCCAGTTCCAGCGTAATTCCCGCATCCTTGAGATCGTCAATCAGTGTCAGAATCGTCATGGAATTTGCGCCGGCATCGAAAATAGAATCCTCTGCCTGAAGGGTGTCATCTTCCAGTCCACTCCGAAAAATCTGAAGCAGATGTTCTTCCATGGACTGAGGGGCTTCCAATTCTTCCGGTGCTGCCGGAACTGCCGGAGTTTCTGCCAGCTTCTCGGTTTCAACAGCAACAGGCGCTGCCGGTGCAGATTCTGCGATTTCTTCTGTTTCTTTTGTCTTATGCCAGAACAGCTTCTTTGTCATGTTGTCGCACGGCAGGGAAACCCGATGGAACGAAACGCCGGCGAAATACCGCTTCCAATCCACTTCTGCGCCGCTGCAATAGCACGAAGCGAGAAGCTGTGCCACGCTCTTTCCATCTGCTGCGATCTGTACTTCTGCCTGCTCCGGCTTCACCAGAACAACCCCGCAATTTGCAAGGCGTGCTGTCATCGCCTCTGCGTTCTCTCCGCAGAGCGCAACGCCGCCATGTTTCGGGCAGCGATGTACCGCACAGCTGCACAGCTTTTGCAGGCACTCTTCTTTGGTGCGGAATGTCACGGCACCACGGCAGGCGAAATCGTCCCGCCCAAGATTCAGGGTTGCCACACAGTCCATGAAATCTTCACGGGTATCCCGCAGTGTTTTATAAATTTCCTGCAAATACAGTTCCAGCGCAGATTCTTCCTTTGCACTGATTTTCAGCACATACTCCTGCGATGTATTCCAATTGGATTTCGTTTCCTGCGGCAGCTGATTCTCCACCACCACATGCACATTGGTGCCGTTAAATGCAAACGCACTGATTCCGGCAATACGCTTTTCCTCCGGTGTATAGAGTACCGGTTCTTTCACAAACTCCACGCCATCTGCTGAGATCGCCGGATTCAGCGTCTGCAATCCGGCAATGGGATAGCACACGTGATGTTCAAAACCGGTGAGCACCTTGACCAGCGCAGCAAACCCAGCTATATTTCCCAGATGTCCCACATTGGATTTCAGCGCAGAAACATACAGCGGATGCTCCCGATGATTTCCCGTCATGCAGCGCTGAATACTCTCTGCTTCAATAGGATCACCAACGATCGTCCCTGTGCCGTGGGCTTCAATTTCCGTGATGTCATCCGAAGTCAAGTCCGCAGTCTCCCAGGCACGACGAACGACCTCTGCCTCCGCTTCGGCGCTGGGCGCTGTGGGATTGCCGGAGCGTGCGCCGTTGCCGTTCATAGCAGAGGAAAGAATGCAGCCGTAAATATGATCGCCGTCCCGCACGGCATCCTCGTAGCGCTTCAGCAGCAGAAAACCTGCGCCGTCGCCGGAGATCATGCCGTCTGCGCACTGGTCAAAGGCGTGACAGCAACTGGTGTTCGACACGATGCCGGAGGCACGCACCTCTTCCACAGTGCCACGATCGATCTGTGCCAGCTCTGCACCGCCCACCAGCATCCAGTCTGCCTCATGGAGCCGAAGCTTCCAAACCGCCTCGTGCACGCTTGCCAAAGTGGACGCACATGCACTGGACAGCGTGAGATTCGGTCCACGCAGATCCAGATAATAGGCAATATTTCCGGCAGTCATCGCCGGAAGATTTCCGGTAAAGATAAAGCCGTCCCGCTGCGTCTCTCCCAGCTGATAGTTGGAATCGCTCTGCGAAACAATGACACCGCAGACGCTTCCCCGAAATGCCGAGAGCGCATAGCCGGCATCCAGAATTGCCTTAGCTGCATGTGTCAGCGAAAGACGTGCTTCCGGACACATGGCACGAGCCTCACGGTTGGAGATCTCGAAAAAGCTGTTGTCAAACAGCGCCAGATCCTCCACAGCTGCCAGCTGCAGCGCATCCGGTACTGCTCCGCTTGCAAGCTGTTTTCTGGCATCGCTCACGTCCCGCACAGAAACTTTTTTTCGCACCAAATTCCAGTGCAGCTGTTCCCGCGTTTCCGCCTCCGGAAGCTGGAAGCTCATCCCGATCACTGCAATTTTTTCCTTCATGTTCTATCATCCTTCCTCATCCGATTTCAATGCGCAAACGGCATCGCATCCTTTTCGTCAATCTCTCGGATATAAAAATATTCGCTTTTGTTCAACTCTCCCCGCAGCCGTTCCAAGTAGTCCTCCCGCAAAAGCGCATCTGCCGGATGCACACCGGGTTCCGGCGGATTTTCCAGAACCGAAATGGCAGTTTCCGCCATGGCATAGCCGCAGAGCCGGCTGGAATCCGTGAGAAAGAGTCCGCTTCGAATCCACTTCTTTCTGCCATTTTGCACCCCCTGCAATTCCATTCCAAGCACAGAGTACACACCGGTTTTCGAAATCTGCGGTGCATATTTTTGCATGGTTTTGCGGATATTTTCCTCTGCGTGCGTGCGGTCTGTCTTCATACACCGATACGCCTGAAACAGCATTTGCAAAAACTGCATGTTCTCATAAGCGTTGTACCAGCACATCCGTTTCCACCCCACACGCTCCCGCATTTCCAGCAGCGAACGGGTGAGATACGGTTTCAGCAGCACCGGATGCGGAAAATCCGGAAGCTGATGAAATTCTTTGAAATTTCCGTGCAGCGGACAGATCTTTTCCGCATAGCAGGCATCGGCATACCCCGAAGCAGTCCCATTCATGACAATGTCCACAAATGCTGACTCCGAACAAAGTTCTGTCCCGCCCTGATACAAAATGATCTGTTCCGGAATGTCCAGTTCTGTTCGTGCAATCTGCGCCGCAAGATACTCTGCAATTCCCGGCACATAACCGCTTCCGACAACATACGTTCCCTCTGGGGGAAGTTCTTTCTCCTGCAACAAGAAATCCGCACCGTCAATGTAAATCGTACCAGATGCGCCGGCAGCCCGTGCGACCTTTGCGCCATAGCATGAAAACGGTGCCGTACAGTTGACAACCACTGAACACGCCTGACAGAATGCCAGCAGCTGCACCGGATTTTCCATATCCATCCGGCAAAACTGAAATTCCGTCCGTGTGAGAAACGGACAATTCCCGCTGCGCTGTCCTCCGAGAACGGCATAGCCGTTCCGTAGCAGCTTCTCCGTCACATTTTTCCCCACAGTTCCGGAACATCCCAACACACCGATCGGTTTCCCCATTTTTTCTACCTCCTTGTCATCTCTTCCAGCACTTGCTCCTCCGTCCAATCCTGCCAGGTCATTGCCTGTTTTGTGTGCCGACTGCAAACCGTCACCATTGTCCCCCGATGCTCCGCAGAACGCCAGCCGTATTCCGCCGGCTGTATACACGTGTCAAAGCTGTCAAACGGCGTGTGCAGCCCGGTTCCCAGCCGTTTGACATATGCCTCTTTCGCCGTCCAAATCGTCAAAAAGCATTTTGCCGGATTCCGGCTGTTTTGCAGCAGCAGATTTTCCGCCGGCGTAAAGTGGCGCTCCGCCAGATTCTCCCAGCCGGAAATATTTCGCTCCAGTTCCTCTGCATCCACACCAATCGGCGCTGCATCGCAGACTAGTACCACCGTTTTTCGGGTGTGGGAGAGCGAGAAGTTCAGAGGTCGTGCTGTCTGCACCGCTGGCTTCCCATAAGTTCCCCGTGTGAATTGCAGCGCATGCTGCGAAATCCCAAGTTCGGACGAAACGACCAGCCGTGTCAGAAGTCCGGCAAACAGTGCAGCTTTCCGATCTGCTGCCACCCGCAGGCGCTGGATTCGTGTCTGCCGTTCCGGAGAGATCAGCGGGAGAAACAGTTCCATTTCCGACGCATTCCAATCGTCGGAGAGTCGGAGATAGTGCACATTCTGTGCCATTTACCTGCACCCCGCTTTTACTTTCAACATTTTTGCTATATCTGTCGATTATCAAACATATACTTTCAGTTAGGTTGTGCTAACCTTCAAGCAATGAGGAAGTCCCTCCACTTGGCGGGACTTTTTAAAGTTAGCATTATCTAACTTTTATTTTATCACAAAAGAAAATCCGTGTCAATTTGAATTAAAACTAATTTTGCACAAAGTTTATGCATCGCCACAATTGTATTTTTGTTGAAAACGTAAGAATTTGTAGATTTTAGCAGGATCAATTCCAAAAGCAGGAATCCTAGACAAAAACAAAAAATCACCTCACAGCATGCTCAAAAGCATCCGTGAGGTGATTAAAAACCGCTTTTTGTTGTTTCACAAGCACAAAAAAATGTGGTTATTTCGTGCGCAGATCCACATTCCGCACAGCGTCCCGCACTTTTAGCACGAACGCCGGCGAAACGGAAAGTTCGTCAATGCCCATTCGCAGGAATGTTTCCGTCAGCGCAGTATCCGCCGCCAGTTCGCCGCAGATGCCGATCCACGCACCGTTGGCGTGGGCGTTCTTGGCACTCATCTCGATGAGCCGCAGAATCGCCTCATGGTGGGTGTCGATAAACGGTTCAATGTCCGGATTCTGCCGGTCACAGGCAAGGGTGTACTGAGTCAGATCGTTGGTACCCACGCTGAAAAAGTCCACCATCGGTGCCAGACGGTCGCTGATGATGGCAGCAGCCGGCGTTTCGATCATGATGCCCAGTTCCATGGTATCGGAATAGGTCACGCTCTGCTCCCGCAGTTCCGCCTTAACCTCTTCGCAAATAGCAAGGATTTTTTCCAGTTCGGACACGCTGGTAATCATGGGGAACATAACGCCCAGGTTGCCGTAGATGGATGCCCGGTACAGTGCCCGGAGCTGCGTCTTGAAGATCTCCGGTCTGGTCAGGCAAATGCGAATCGCACGGCAGCCCATTGCCGGATTTTCCTCTTTTTTCAGGTGAAAATAGTCCACCTGCTTGTCTGCGCCGATGTCCAGCGTGCGGATAATGACCTTTTTCCCTGCCATACTCTCCAGCACACGCTTATACGCCAGAAACTGCTGTTCTTCGCTGGGATAATCATTGTTTTCCAGATACAGGAATTCGCTCCGGAACAGTCCGATACCGCCGGCATCGTTGAGCAGCACCGCACCGATGTTGTCCACACTGCCGATGTTGGCGTAGATGTTGACCTTGGTGCCGTCTTTGGTAACATTTTCCTTACCTTTCAGTTCCAGCAGCAGTCGCTTTTTCTCCTCGTCTGCCTTCTGCTTTTCCAGCAGACGCTGGCGGGTTGTCTCGTCCGGTTCCACAAAAATCTCACCGGTAAAGCCGTCTACGATTGCCTCTGTGCCGTCCTGCACCTCTTTCAGAAAATCGCTGCCCACACCAATGACTGCCGGAATGTTCATGTTCCGGGCAAGAATCGCTGTGTGAGAGTTGGACGAGCCGTGTGCTGTCACAAACGCCAGCACCTTGTCCTTGTCCAGAGAAACGGTTTCACTGGGGGCGAGATCGTCGGCGCAGATAATCACCTTTTCCGAGGATGTGTTTTGTGCAGCAGCCGTTCCCGTCAGATTGGCAATGATACGGTCGGAGATGTCCCGCACGTCAGCCGCACGAGCCTGCATATAGGCATCGTCCATGGCGGAGAACATCTCGGCGAAGTTGTCCGCCGTCACGGATACCGCATACTCGGCATTGACTTTCTGGGTGTCGATGATGTTCTGAATGCTCTCGTTGTAGTCCTCATCCTCCAGCATCATCATGTGAATCTCAAAGATCTGGGCGTTGGTTTCGCCCACCTCTTTCAGTGCCTTTTCATAGATTGCCTGAAGCTGCTCTGACGCTGCGGTTTTGGCAGCCTCTACTCTGGCTTTTTCCGCCTCGGTATCCGCCACAGAGGTGCGCTGAATCACTGTATCCTGCTTCTTGAAAATTGAAATCTTGCCCACGGCAATTGCGCCGTATACGCCTTTTCCTGTATATTCTCTCATCCGTTCCTCGCTTTTCTCTCGTCATTCTGCGGACTTTCTGCAAAACTTTTCCCGATAGTTTTCCATTGCCTTTTCCATAATGCCAATCGCTTCAACAGGCCCGCCGATGGCTTTGACTTCCGTCTGCTTGCCACGTTCCAGCTGCTTGTACACCGAGAAGAAATGCATCAGTTCATCGAAGATATGCTTGGGCAGCTCATTGACATCGGTGTAGCTCATATAGGTGGGATCACCATAGGGAATGGCGATGATCTTCTCGTCACCCATACCGCCGTCTTCCATGGTCATAACACCGATGGGATAGCTGCGCACCAGTGTCATGGGCAGGATCGGCTCAGAACAGAGCAGCAGCACGTCCAGCGGATCGTGGTCGTCTGCGTAGGTTCTGGGAATAAAACCATAATTCATGGGGTAATGTGTCGCTGTGAACAGCACTCTGTCCAGCGAAAGCATACCGGTTTTCTTGTCCAGTTCGTACTTCATATTACTGCCCATGGAGATTTCCACAACAGCCATAAAATCTGTGGGATAGATGCGTTCTTCGTCAATGTCATGCCAAATATTCATAGTTTGTCCCTCCTATATGAATTTTCGCCAGAGAACTCAGAGGTTCTGCTGGAAGAATGTTTGCAGTTCTGCGAAAGCTGTTTCCTCATCTGTGCCGTCAATGGAAACCGTCACGGTGTCGCCGTGCTTTACACCCATACCCATGACTGCCATCAGCTTGGTCAGATTCACGGACTTGCCGTCCTTTTCCAGTGTGATGGCGCTCTGGAATTCCTTTGCCTTTTTCGCCAGCAGTCCTGCCGGTCTTGCGTGGATGCCTACTTCGTCCTGAATGGTGTAAGTGAATGTTTTCATGGATAACTCCTCCTAAAAAATATGATATTTTTGCACAAACATGTGCTTATTTGGTGATTTGAATTGCTGCATCGCCAGCCGAAACGCTGCCCTGTGCCACTGGTGTCACAGCGGTATACTCGTCTGCGTTGCAGACCAGCAGCGGTGTGGTCAGCTTGTATCCTGCGGCAGTGATCGCATCCATATCAAAGCTTACCAGCAAGTCGCCCTTCTTGACCTGCTGTCCGTCTGTGACATGGGCTTCGAAATACTTGCCCTCCAGCTTCACGGTGTCAATGCCAATGTGCATCAGCACCTCTGCGCCGTCAGCAGAAACCATGTTTACAGCATGCTTGGTGTCGAATACGGTTTCGATAATGCCATCACAGGGAGCGTACAGCTTGCCCTCAGCGGGACGAATCGCAACGCCCTCTCCCAGAATCTTCTGGGAGAACACCTCGTCCTCCACTTCTTCCAGCGGGATAGCCGTACCATTCATGTGTGCAGCCAGCGTCATGATTTCCGCAGATGCGTCTGCCTTTGCCGATGCAGCAGGTTTCTGCTCCGGTTCCGGTTTGATTTCCTCTGCCGGCGCTTCTGCTTCGGATGCTGCAAACAGACTGTCCAGATTCTCTGCCTCCGGTGTTTCCAAAAACATTTCCAGATTGGACTTGATGACGGAAACCTTGGGACCATAGATAACCTGCACGCCGTTGCCCTTATGAATGACACCGGATGCACCGCTTGCTTTCAGCATACCGTCATCCACCAGCGACGAATCCAGAACTGTCACACGCAGACGAGTGGCACAGCAGTCCAAATCAGAGAGATTCTGCTTTCCGCCCAGACCTTTCAGCACCATAGCGCTTACCATGTCCACTGCCTTTCCGCCGGATTTCTTCTCCGCCTTGGCAGCATTTACATCGCTTCTGCGGTAGAGCTTCGGCTCTATGTCATCCGGCTCTCTGCCCGGTGTCTTGAGGTTCAGCTTCGTAATCATGAAGTAGAAGACAAAATAGTAGACAACAGCATAGATCAGACCAACAACCACGATCCAGATCCAGTGAGTCTTGGCATTTCCCTGCAGAATGCCGAACAGCGTCAGGTCAATGGCACCGCCGGAGAATGTCATGCCCACGCCCACATTCAAAATGTGCATCAGCATATAGGACAGACCAGCCAGCACGCAGTGCACCACATACATCAGCGGAGCGACAAACAGGAAGGTGAATTCCAGCGGTTCAGTAATACCGGTAATCATGGAAGTCAGGGCTGCGGACAGCAGCAGGCTTCCAACAACCTTTTTCTTTTCCGGACGGGCTGCACGATACATGGCGAAAGCAGCTGCCGGCAGACCGAAGATCATGAACGGGAATTTACCGGACATAAAGCGAGTTGCAGAAACAGAAAATTCAGTGGTGGACTTGGATGCCAGTTCTGCAAAGAAGATGTTCTGTGCACCGGAAACCATATGTCCGTCGATCATCATGGAACCGCCCAGTTCTGTCTGCCAGAACGGCATATAGAATACGTGGTGCAGACCGAACGGAATCAGAGCACGTTCCAGAACGCCGTAGATCCATGTGCCGGCGTAACCGGAGTGGAGCACCAGTGTTCCCAGATTGGAGATTCCTAGCTGGACAATAGGCCACAGGTAAAACATGATGATGCCGACGATCAGATAGACTACAGTGGAAATAATGGGCACGAACCGTGTTCCGCCAAAGAACGAGAGCACCTGCGGCAGTTCGATCTTATAGAACCGGTTGTGCAGGACCGCAACGCCCAGTCCCACCAGAATACCGCCGAACACGCCCATCTGCAATGTGGGAATGCCAAGCACAGAAGTGGTGGAGTTGGCTGCCATGGCTTCTACGCCGCCCTTAGCCGCAATCAGCGCACTCATGGCAGTGTTCATGACCAGATAGGCAATCGCACCGGAGAGCGCAGCAACTTCCTTTTCCTTTTTCGCCATGCCAATGGCAACGCCCATGGCAAACAGCAGTGCCAGATTGTCAAAGACAGCACTCCCCGCCTTGCTCATGATGTCCAGGATGGTGTAGAGCAATCCGCCCTCATAGATGACGTTTCCCAGATGGTAAGTTTCAATGGTCGTGGCATTGGTAAAGGAACTTCCCAAACCCAGCAGAAGTCCCGCCACCGGCAGCAGTGCAATGGGAAGCATGAACGAGCGTCCCACCCGCTGCAATACGCCAAAAATCTTGTCTTTCATCACAATATCCTCCTAAGTGATTTTCATTACTGTTCTATCGAAACGCTGACATAAATTGCTTAGGTACCGATTGCAATGTGTTTTTCAGGCGTTTTTACCGAAATTCGCCGATCTTTTTCAGGTGAATCGTCAGCGTCAGCATCTCGTCCTCAAAAATGGTCTTAGAAAAATTTTTCAGGATGTAATCCTGCATGCACTTGGCGCACCGATAGTGCTTCTGAAATTTCCGGCGCACAAAATCGAGAATCTCCTCATCCCGGCTCAGCACGTTTGGCAGCTCCTGCGAATGAAACAGGCGCTTTGCCAGATACTTCAAATGCACCAGAAACCGCTCATAGGCAACCGTGGTCTTGTCCAGCTTGCCCCGATAAAAAGTATCTGCAATTTCTGCGCAGGCATTCACCAGCTTTGTCAAATCCGGAATCTGTCCCATATTGATGTGGAGCCGTGCATTGATGATGTGCATGGCGATAAAGCCTGCCTCATCCTCATGAAGTGCAACGTCCAGCTTCCGCCGTATCTCCTCCACACAATACCGTCCCAACGCAAGCTTCTCCAGAAAGTAGTCGTGGATGGAATCCATCAGCGGATTGGCAAATGCAATGCCCTGCTTCTGCCGCTCAATGGCGAAACTGATGTGATCCGATAAACTGATCATCAACGATTCATTCAATATCTCGGAAATCTGGCTGGAAATATAGTCCACCAGCTCCGAAGTCAGCTGGATGTGTTCGTACGGAATCTCCGACAGACACTCCACCATGCGCTTACGCAGGGCGGAATCTGTAATCATGTAGATTTTTTGAATCTGTGCCGGATCGATAGCCTCTCCACGCTTTTTCCCGAACCCGATTCCCTTGCCAGAAACGATTTGCTCTTTTCCTTTTTCATCCACAGCACAAACAGTATTGTTGTTGATAATTTTCACAATTTTCATAAAGCACCTCAAAAATTGTATAAAAAAAGCCAACCCCTATACCGCTCTTCTCCTGTTTCCAGCCTGCGTGTATAAAAGTTGGTGATGCCCAATCGGATTTTTTCAAATCGAAAGGTAACATTCCAATATCTCTGCAAATATCAAATTTACTATATTTAGTTTACCATGTAGAAGAATATTTGTCAATATGCAACAAGCGATTTGCCGAAGAAATCTCTTTTTTTCACAAAATGAAGCGTCCTGCTTTGTGCGGAATTCACAAAGCAGGACGCTTTTTCAAAAATTTTCATGCTTTTGAAAGAAACAATTTCGACATATTTGAATGTTCCAGCTCCAGCAGCTTGATCTTACGAGACAGACCGCCGGCGTAACCGGTCAGACTGCCGTCTGTTCCCACAACTCTGTGACACGGAATCAGAATGGAAATGGCATTGTGCCCCACAGCACCGCCCACCGCCTGCGCCAATCTGCCGGCACAGTGCGGGTCACCGGAGAGCTGCGCTGCGATCTCCCCGTATGTCATAGTGTTTCCATACGGAATTGTCAGGAGAATCTCCCAGACACGTTTCCGAAACGGTGTGGTTTTCATGGAGAGCGGCGGCAGAACCGGCGGATTCTGTCCGCTGAAATAGCAGTCCAGCCACGCCGATGTCTGCTGGAATATGGGCAGCGATTTCGGCTGGTGCTCGGCAGAGAGCGTTGATGCAAAGTATTTTTGTCCCCGAAACCAAAGCCCTGTCAGTGCCGTACTATCACTGGCAAGCACAATTTCTCCCAGGGGCGAAGTATAGGAAAATGTGTACTCCATCTCACTCCTCTGCCAGCCGATTCCGCATGATGCACAGATCATAGCCGTTGAGGCTGCCGTCCTTCTGCAAGTCCCCTGCGTTCCAGTTCTTCAGAGTGCCGTCACCAAGCAGCCACTTTTGCAGCATCACCAGATCGGAGAGATCAAACACGCCGTCTGCATTGACATCGCCCTCTACAGTCTGGTCGTTTTTGCTCATGATCGCTGCGGTCAGGAAAATCATCGCCGAGTTGCCATAAATCGTATTCTCGTTTGTCGTCCACTCAGCATCGCTGTCCATGTAGCATTTTCCGTTGAACTTGGAGAGACTCCGGTTGTTGCTGGGGTTGGTGCCCTCTGTGAAATAGCCGTTCGGGCAGCGATACGGTTCCAGCTTGACATCCTTGGAATAGATGGCGCTGAAGATGTTGGACACGCTGTTTTCGCCGTAGCCGGAGACATAGCTAAAGGAAATGGGATTGACACCCAGCAGGTAGTCAAAGGCGTTCTGCATGGAATCCTGCACCTGCTGAGGTACAGCATCTTCCCCATCTGTAATGATGCTTCCAAGCAAAAGGCTCATGGTGCTCAGGGCAACATTGCGGTTTGATCCCCACCAGTAGCCCCAATTGGGGTAGGCAAGTCCCCAGTTGTTGTACTGGAACATCTTGGTGCGCCATGTCTGGAACTGGGCAAAGACAGCGGTCATCGCACTGTCCGGCGCATCATTTCCATAGAGATAGCTGAAGTAGCCGAGGAACGATCTTCCGGCATGATTATAGCAGACGGAGTTGGGCGAGAAACAGTTGGTGTTGCTGGTGTTCTCGCAATTTGCCACAAGATACTGCTCATAGCCCGCAGCATCTCCGCCGGACGCTTTCACTGCCCGATACAGCGAACCGGCTGCCCAGAACATCTCCCGATCCAGTTCTTCCTGTTTAAAGGTATAAGTGCGATTGGCTGCGCCGATGGACATGTTCTTGGGATTGGCGCTGTCTGTCACCCAATTCCACGCCCGAATTGCGGTATCCAAACACTCCTGCGCAAAGTCAGCATACGCCGGAATCTCCCGATAAACGAGGTATGCGTGCGCCAGCACAGCAGTAGCCGATGCTGTTGCCTGATGGGAACGGAGGTCGATTTCATCGGACGGCGACTGGTAATCGGAGGTACTGTACTTGGTATCCTCCAGATAGATCACGCCGTCCTTATAATTGGCAGCGACATAGAAGGAACCGTCCTTGTCGCTGTGCTCCAGCTTCAGGAGCATGTCCAGCTCCCACTTTGCCTCGCTGAGGATTCCGGTGGCATCCACATATCGTGCATTGCCGGGGTCTGTTTCCGGAATGTTCAGCTGCATCTCCGAAAAGACCTCCGGATAAAACTCATAGGCGAGCAGAAGATCCTCCACTGCGGACGCTGCCGTGGACGTATATTTTCCGTAGTCGCCGGCATCGTACCATCCGCCGGAAATATCGAAAGTCTCCGCATTGGAGTTATCCCGATCCGACCACTTCTTGACAGTGATGTCATCGGAATGCAGATTCTCTCTGGCAAAGTCGCCGGCGTATTTCTCCTCCAGATCAATCCCCTGTCTTTGATAATAATAGTACTTGGACAGATCAGAAAGCAAATTGGCGTAAGCATTGCACTGGATGGTGAAGTGCACGGAATCGATGGTATCCGTGTCCAGATTTTCCTCTACATCCCGTGGCGAACGCACAGCGGCATTCAGTCCGGCATCGGGAATATGGATGTAGTAAGTGCCCGGCGTGGTCAGCTCGTCAAATTGGATGACATGCACCGATTCTCCGGAGAGCACGTCTTCCCGCTGTGCCGGCGAGAGCGTGCCGGACAAAGCGATTTCGCCAGTGCCCGCATTGATGATCTCGTAAGTCTTTCCGTCCAGCGAACCAAACTTGCTGAAATAGCTGACTCTGGCCGTTTTGACGGCATCCGCCTCATATCCCGCCTGATTGACCTTGATAAAGGGATACTGCCGCTCGTCATCGGTGGAACTGATGGTCACGTTCTGAAACGAGAGCGTTGTGCCGGAGGGAACTCCGCCAACGTAAATATACCAGAGGTCTTCCAAACTGAATCCGGCATCGTCATTGGCATCCACCAGTTCCTTGATCGGCAGGGAATAGGATTTCCATCCCGTTCCGGCGGTGAAGCTGGGTGCAGAATCCAAGTCGTTCCAGCAGATGCGCACGACATCGTTATGCCGCTTGGACACCAGTCCCACACGAAACGAACATTCCCCTGTTCCGTTGCTGCGCACCTCAAAATTCAGCGAACCGTTGGCGTAATAATCCCGAATGCTCACCGCCGACCAGCTGGTATTTGGGGTCAGATTTGCTCCGCCCCAGCTCAGCGTCGTCCAGGAGTTCGTACCGCCGTTGTCCACTAAGATGGTCTGCAATTGCAGCCCTGGCGTTTCTTGTGCGTTGGCGGCTGCGACACCGAGCGCAGCGACATTGCACAGAAGCACCGCACTCATTGCCGCCGCAAGCAGGCGTTTTCCAAAAAGTTTTTTCATGATTGCCTCCCCTG
Organism: Ruminococcus sp. CAG:330; assembly: GCF_000437175.1. Classification (NCBI taxonomy): domain Bacteria; kingdom Bacillati; phylum Bacillota; class Clostridia; order Eubacteriales; family Oscillospiraceae; genus Ruminococcus; species Ruminococcus sp. CAG:330. The sequence goes on from NZ_FR897987.1 coordinate 32,764, forward strand.
TTTTTTTGAAAATCAAGTGTGTTTATTATAGCATAACCGGCGAAAAGAATCAAGGCACATGAAGCAGATCACGGAACACGAAAAATCATAATTGTAACTTTTTTTAGAACGGACAGGCGTTTGTCCGGCTCTATTGCTATAATAAAATCAAGATCCGATTTTGAACGACAAAAATCAAAATGACATTGGATTTGCAATGGTATCTATTCTCCATTCAAATATAGGATTCTATTCATTCAACGTATGTCGAATTATACTTGACAATCTGTTTTTTGTGTGGTATACTAAATTTGAAATGGTAAATAGTATTAACCACCTGAGATGTTGCTTAGAGTCTGTGCTGTCTGGCGCAACATGCAGAACAGATTTCTATATAAAAAACATTAAAACGCAAAGGAGAAGAATGCAAATGGAAATTGGAACGATGTGCATCATTGGTGGCGCCGCTATCGCTGCGGGAATCATCATTTATGCATGCACCAAGAAAAGCAATTCGAGCAGCAGTACGCTCACCGAAGTGTTCACTGGTGCAACGGACGAGCAGCTGGTGGTTGACCACCTCGGCGGAAAGGATCTCACCTCTTGGTTTCGGGAAAAGAATCCCACGCAGAGCTACATGAATGTGATTCTCTATCCCAACGAAAAAAACATTGCGCAGTTTCACTTGCCGAAAAACATCATCAATAACGCCGGCAATTTGATTGTACAGGCAGTATTCAACGAAAAAACAGATCAGGTCGTGATTTGCCGCTCTGTATTGTTCGAAAGCATCGATGACAAGCTGTCCAATACATTGGCGCAGCACGACGGTATCGTTATCGTAGAATAACAGAAGGAGCGTGAGACAATGTTTTTACCGTTCTTACCATTGATCAGTGGAATTGTTGGTTTCGCTGCTGGTTACGCTATCGCAGCGGCCGTTGAGTATCTGAACGGTCCAAAAATCAAAGAGCTCCAGGCGAAGAAAAAACTTGGAAAGGCGATCGCATGCGTTGCCAAAAAAGCCGGCCGTGTCACTTTTAAAGATCTGGATAGTGGCAAGTGTAGTGATGTGGAATGCGAAAAAGTTGGAGATGATGTTCAAGTCGGGAAAAAATACTATTATAACTAAGGCGATACTGCACAAGGATCGTGCAACAGATTTTATCCGTATCAAACGCATTGCACCGCTGTCCATTCTTCGGACGGTGTGATGATCGCAAAACAAAAATTTGGAGGTCTTAATTATGTTTCTTTTTGGTTTAGGTGCAGCCCTTGCAAGTGCGCTGCTTGTTGTGGCAGTTGCCGGACTGGCTTATCTGGCATACCGGTTAACTGTAAAAGTTTTAAGAAGCTATCGGAGGAAAAAGCAGACTAAACTTGTCATGGCAAACATGGGCGCTCTCATCAAAGAAGTTCCGAACAGGGAAAAGCGCACCCTATCTTTCGATGATCTGGAAGAAGTGGAAGATGAGACAATCGTTGCAGAGTATGACGAAGACAGCGGCGAGGTTATACAGGCAAACTTTGTCGGCGACAAAGGCATGGATAACAACATCGAAAACGCACTCAATCGCAATCATGGTGTAATGTTTATCGAAGATTAAGTAAGGAGGAAAAATCAAAATGTATGATTACAGAACATCAAACGGCGCAGCCAACAACGGAGGAACAAACCGGAGGCATGGCCTTGTAGATGCATTCAATGGCCTAGCTTCATTAGTTTCCGGCGCATATCAGATTTTTGCGCCAGTACTGACGGATATTATGGATCGCGCAAGAAGCGCATCGGAAAATATCACGCAAAGCCTGAACGGAATTCTCGAAACCTATCGGATCGACCGCACCGTTGACGTTGCCTATCTGAAAGGTTACCGAAAAAAAAACGGTTCTCAAATTATCATCGCCCAGGTAAGAGCACTTCTGGCAAATGCACCGATTTCTCCGAACGATAACATGCATTTGCTGGACGAGGAATATGTCATTGCCGAGTACGATGAAGCCCATGAAAGAATCGTTCAGTCTGACTTTATCTGCCGTGAGAAGATCGCCAGCAACATCATGGAAAACCTGAATGCAAACGGCGGCATCCTTTTCATTGTAGACAAAACAAAATAAAGGAAACAGCGATGAAAATTTACTTTTATTATGATGCAAAAAAGCTAAACGAATCTGCCATCGTTCAGCGTGAAATCATTGCGATTGCACAGGCAAATCTTCAAAACAAGGTAGATTCTGTCGAAGTGAAAAAATGCAACAACCTGAAACTGGGAAAAAGTGAGCTGGCTTATTACTGCGTCATAGACGGCAAGCTTGAGGGCGATGCGTTAAGCAAAAAACGAGCTTTCGAAACAGCACTCAGCAAAGCGTTTTCGCAGAAAACAGGATGCGTCCTCCCGTACAGCGTGAAAGTACAGACTGATTTCAACCCGCAAAGCATGATGGCAGCAGCAAGCAAGCGTACCTATGCAGCCGGCGGAACAGGCTCTGAGGATGAGACAGAATTCGACTACGAAAAGCGTGCAGAGATGTACAAGCCTGTGGAACCGTCCTACACATTCGATCGTGTGATTCTTCCGCCCATTGTGCTGGAAAAAATTGAGGAATCTCTCGCCATCGTAGAATGCGAAAACAAAGTGTTTCAAGAGTGGGGACTTTCTGTCGTTCAGCCGAATCCGTCTTCCGCACTGAGTTTTTACGGTCCTTCCGGAACTGGTAAAACCATGGCGGCAGAGGCAATTGCGCACAAGCTGGGAAAGAAGATTCTCAAAGTCAGCTACGCCGACATTGAGAGTAAATTCCACGGCGAAGGTCCGAAGATGGTCAAAGCGATTTTCCTTGCTGCCCAGAAAGAGCAGGCGGTTCTGTTTATTGATGAGGCAGATTCCCTCCTTTCCAAACGTCTGACAAATGTCACACAAGGTTCTGAACAGGCGATCAACTCCATGAGAAGCCAGCTGCTCATCTGTCTGGAAGAATTCAAGGGCATTGTCATTTTTGCCACAAATCTGGTGGTGAACTATGACCAGGCTTTTCTCACAAGACTCATCAGCGTTGAATTCATTAAACCGGACAAAGATTGCCGGAAGAAGATCTGGGATGTGCATATCACCGGAAATGGTATCAAAATCCCCCTCGCAAGTGATGTCAATACTGAAGAACTGGCAGAAAAATATGAGTTCTGCGGAAGAGAAATCCGCAAGGCAGTCATCAACGCATGCGTTTCTGTGGCAATGCGGAATTGCGCTATCGTACAGCAAAACGATTTTATCAAGGCGTGCGAAAAGATAAAATACGAGGAAGAACGCCTTGCCAATGCAGAAGATCACACACAATCCGGCAGAGCGGTTTCTCCGTCGCAAAAGAATATCATTCAGGAAGCAATCAAGGCAAAACTGAATCAGGAGCATTCCGAAGGAAACGGAACCGATTCGTCTGAACCTGCGGAAAAAGAAACTGTTCCTGTATAAGAACCTGTCTTCACAAGCGTATACACGTGT
>NZ_FR897988.1:0-13282 GCF_000437175.1 Ruminococcus sp. CAG:330
GTCCAGACCGTAGGCAATTGCTGCGGCGGTCGGCTCGTTGATCATGTGCAGCACGTGGATTCCGGCACGCTCTGCTGCCTTACGGGTATTGGAACGCTCATGGTCGGTGAAGTATGCCGGCACAGTGATAACTGCGCCATCCACTTTCTGGTGCATTTTCTCCTCCACCCGCTTAACCAGTTCTTTCAGAAAAATCGAGGACAAGTCCACTGCGGAATAGGAGCGCCCGTTTTCCAGATCGTAGTCCTTGGAATCGCTACCAATGTTCCGCTTATAGAATGTGGCAACCTGCCCGTGATACTTCTGCTCTTGTTTTGCCTCCTGGCCAATGGTCAGCGTGCCGTCCTCCTCCAGATACACAGCCGAGGCTGTGGTCACGCTGTCCTGACTGGTCTGGATGATCTTTGCACTGCCGTTGTCCACATATGCCACAACAGAATACGTGGTACCGAGGTCAATTCCGATATTCAGTCCCATACTACACCTACCTGCTTAGTTTGCGCTCTTGGCTTCAGCAGTTGCTTCCAGTTCAACAGTCTTGCCGTTGGGGTCGGTAGCAGTCAGCTTCAACAGACCCTCTTCGTTGATTTCCAGATGCACATGCATCTTCGAACCAGCCGGCAGATTCGGGGTAATGTCACCGCTCTTCTCCTGCATCTCTTTCAGTCCGGCAGAAGTGTCCTCCGGCGATACCAGCTGGTCTGGCAGACGGTGCTCATACAACGACAGGGAAACGTAGCCGGATTGCAGCGCCGTATCGGACAGCGGAATCTCCTGATCCTTGGAAACCGGCAACGTGTCGCCAGCTCTCAGGAATGTCAGAATCATGGGCTTTCCACCGACCAGCCCCTTAATACCGATGGAGCTGACAGAAACCTTCTTGATGTCGATGACTTCTTCTTCGGCAACAGTCTTGCCATCTGTCAGCGTAAACAATTCTTCCGTAGTCAGTGTGAATGTGTCGTTCGAAACATCCTCCGGCATAATCTCCTCAACGCTCTTTCCGGCTTCCTTTGCACGATCTTCGATTTCCTTTCTCCATGCGATCCACTTGCTCAGCAGTGTCTTACCGAAATAAGCAGCACCCTTGGAAACCGCCTTGTTCGGATCCATGGGGTTAGGCACTTCGATGTTCGGGAACTCCTCAGTCAAACGCTGCTGTACCTGCGGCATATAGCTGGAACCGCCGACCAGCAAAATCTTGGTAATGGTCTTTCCCTTGGCGCTGGCATCCTCTGCCACCTTTTTCGTCAGCTCGATAGTCTTGTCCAGCAGCGGTCTGGTACGGTCCTCGAATTCCTGCCGTGTGACCTCGATCTTTGCCTTGCCGACTTCCAGACGCAGATTTGCCTGTGCGGACTCCTGTGCGGTAAGCTTGATCTTCAGATCTTCCGCAGCACGGCGAACTTCTGCCTCGTCCTCCGGACTCAAACCGCAGCAATCGCAGTCCTGTTCCTCCAGCTTTTCCTTGATGATCTTGACCATCTCGGTATCCCAGTCCTTACCGCCAAGCTGATAGTCACCCTCTACGGCGAAGCAGTCGTACTTGAAGCCGTCGATGTCCACTGCAACGATATCAAACGTACCGCCGCCGAGGTCGTATACCAGAACGGTTTCGTTCTTGTCGCCCTTATAGCCATAGTAAACCGCTGCTGCAGTCGGCTCTTCCAGCAGGGTGACTTCTGTGAAGCCTGCCAGCTGTGCAGCTTTCTTGGTAGCTTCCTTCTGCTCTACGCCAAAATACGCCGGAACAGTGATAACCACTGCCTTTACCGCAGAATCAGTGGCATCCTCGGCATAGCGTGCCAGATACTTCAGAACCTCCGCAGAGAGCTGGATCGGCGTTGTCTGATGTTCCCCGCTCTCACCGTAGAAAATCACACCATCGCCCTTCTCCATCTCACGCTTGAAGAAATCGAGCACACTGTGGGGATAGAACGTCTTGTTGTCCTTCGCCACCTGACCAACCACCGGATTTTCCGGATCGCTCAGATCGACAACAGACGGCGTGATATCGCTGCCCTCCTGATTGCTGCATGTCTGAATCATCATGTTATCGTCCAGATAGGAAATCACGCTATAGGTGGTTCCAAGGTCGATGCCGAAAATATATTTGGTCTGTTTTTCGTCTGCCATTTTCTTTTTTCTCCTCTTATCGTTTTTTGTTCGCCAAACATCGGCGAGTGTTTTTTTCTATGGTATCAGAAGTCAGCAGATTTTTTTAAGATTCTGCCGGCTTGGGTGCCTTATACTGGTAGACATGCACACGTGCACGTTCCTCTACCTTGCCGTCAATGGAGTGCACCAGTGCTTTTCTGGTCTTGGCAATGGTCTTGTCCAGTTCCGGACGGTCAGTTTCCACCGCCTTGACGGGCTGGTGAATGCGGGGATCGTAGGCATCGCCCACATTGACCTGCTCGATCTGCACGCCGTAGTGTTTGAACGTCCGTGACATCATGTCCACATAATCTCCCAGCATCTCTGCGGTCTTTTCGTCTGCGGTCAGAAGATCCTGCTGAATCTCCTCCTGAATGTCAAAGAACTCCACCAGAATCGGATTGACGATACGCCGATAGAAGTTATTCTTGTAATCATTCAGCTGGTTATTCAAATTGGTTTCCACTTCCTCGTGCATATCCGCCAGCTTCCGCAGCTTGGAAACACGTGCGAGCAAGTCGTTGAGAGTGGTATGGATGGACTGAACCTCCTGCAATACCGACGCATTTCCGGCATCCAGCAGCTGCGACAGCTCCTCCGGAGAGACACCCACAGTGTTCTGCGGTTCTGCTGCCGGCAGCGGTTCCAGTACAGGCTCCGGAGTCGGTGCCGGTTCTGGAGCCGGTTCCGGCTGTGCCTCTTGTACCGGTTCAGGCTGCGGTTCCGGTGAAACAGGCGGTTCCGGTTCTGCGGGTGACACCGGTGTCGGTTCAGCGACCGGTGCAGACTCCGGTTCTTCTGTTGCCTGCGGAATCGGCGGGACATCCAGATTCGGAATCTCATCCAAATTCGGCGGTGTCGCAGTGCCGATTGACGGCCAATCCGGATCTGAGGTATTGTCGCAACTGTTCAGAATACTTCCGTATTCCCGATCGAAGTTCTCATCTGTCATTTTTCTGCCTCCCAATCATGTGATTTATCATCGAAGCACACCTCACCGCTACGGTGAAACGTACAGCATATGCAAATTATTTCAGTTTTCCACGCACCTTCGGCAATGCGCCGGACAAAGGCCACACCTTAGAAAGTGCCGGCACAGCATCATAAAACATCGCCTGTGCGCCGGGGACTACATTGTAAATTTTTTCAGTCGTTCCGGTTCGGTAGAGAAAATAGTGCAGGTGTTCGATTTTCATTTCTAACCGCTGCACGGCGTCCTCGTTGCCGGAATCCATCAAAAACATACGGCATTTCTTTTCCATCTCCGCCGGATTATCTCCCAACGATGCGATCCACGCCTGCGCCTCCTCCATACGGTCGGCGCAAATACCCACCAGCACCGGATTTTTCCAGACGGCATGCGCCACATTCAACTCCTGCAAATCCAGCAGGAACGCATCGATCACGGCATCCCGTTCTCCCGCACCAGCTGCACCGTCCAGCAGCAGCATGGTTTCCTCACTGCTCCAGAGCTTCCGCTCCGTTCCCTTGACCGCAAAGTGCAGCCGAAATTCCGCACGCCGAACATCACGATTCTTCGTCCGAAATCCAAATATCAGCTCAGACGGGAGCGAAGTGCTCGCTGCAAGGTTCACACCGCTTCCGGTCAGATTGACGCTGCCAAAGCCCTGCGCCAAGAAATTGCGGCAATAGTTCATTGCCAGCTGCTCTGTACCGCTATACCACGAGAGGTTTATGATGTTCCCCATGTTGATTTCGTTTCCGCAGACACCGCAGAGAAAACTCTGCCGGCTGCGATTTCCTGCGCCATAGGGAAACAAACGGGAAAAGCGGGTTCTGGCGTTACCGCCATAGCTGATGGTCTTTCGCTCCAAACAGGTATGACTGGGGCACTTACACGCCAAAGTTCCCAATGGTGTCAGAAATCTGGGGCGGCGTTTTCCGTTACAGCTGTTACATTTTGCCAGCAGTTCCTGCGGTCGGATATATCTGCCGCATGTTTCACAGTAAAACGTCCTGCGGCGCTGCGGAATCTGAATCAGCATCAGCACCAATGCCACCAGTACCGGCACTCGTGGAACCATCCACGATTTTCCAAGGGGAATCGCATCCAAAAAGCTGAAGATGCAAATCAGAACATCTGCCAGCATCAAAAGCAAAAGAATTTTTCCAATCATGCGTTACCCCCTGCTCCGCTGCATTGCTTTTGACAAAAACTGTATCACCTGCTGCGCACCATTCCAAAAGCCTTCCGGACGGAGGAAAAGTTCCAAAAACGGCCGGCGCATCCAGATGCTCCAAACCGCAGCAATTCCCACCATCAGGACAATGCTGCAAACCGCCAGTCCCCGCAGCAGTGTCATCAGAAAAATAGAGAGCGCCGGCTTTCGCAAGTTGGAGTCGATGCGATAGAGAATGAACGCCAGATATGCTACATACAGCACCGCCCCGATCACAATTGCAATGGGATAACCGCTGCCTGCGCCCCATTGTATCAGTTCAGACGGTACGACCAGCATTACCAGAAAGAGCACAATGATGCCGAAAAACTCCACCCCGAAAAGCCCCCTTTTTCCGCCAAATGCCTGCATTTCTATCTGGTGCAGGCTTCTTAGACAGCATTGCACGTCACCTGCTGCAAAGCTGTTCCAAAATAATCGATTTTTCTACGGATTATGACTGTTTTTATTTTACCATATTCCATGAATCATGTCAAGGTTTTTTATACCTTTTTCCGGCAAAAGGGACAAAAGAAAGCACAGAATTTCGGCAAAAAAACTGCTGCGCCGATTTTCACAGCGCAGCAGAAAAAATGTCTTTTTCTATGGTATTGTCCTATTTCCAAAAAATCTGATCGTCTTTCCGCGGAATCGGCTGCGGCAGTGCGCCGTCTGCATAACCCAGAATGCAGAAGCCGATGCCACGGTACTGCGCCGGAATGTTCCATTCCTCCAACAGTGCCTTGCCGGATTCGCTGTCAAATGTCTCCCGTGCCCGATGAATCCAGCAGCTGCCGAGTCCCACCGCATAAGCGGCATTCAGCATTGCACCCATGGCAAGACTGCCGTCCTCCACCCATGTGTGCACAGTAGAGTCTGCCAGCACCAGAATTGCCACCGGTGCGCCATAGAATGGGTCTGCCTCCGGCGCACCCATGATCTCCGCATTCTGTTTGGAAAGACGGTGCAGCAGGTCGGGATTCTGAATGACCACAAACTTCGTGGACATCCGGTTCCGTCCAGTGGGCGCATATTGCCCTGCAGTCAGAACTGCCTGAATCTTTTCCGGCTCTACCTGCCGTGCGGTATCATATTTCCGCACACTTCTGCGAGTGCAGAGGGCGTGCAGGACTTCGTTTTCTTCGTACATATTCCTTACCTCCGATTCCATTTGGCGCAAAGTTCTCCCAGCTGATCCGCCATTTTTGCCAGCTCCTTGTTGGACATGCCACGGCTGCTCTGTACCAGTGCCGTCAGACGTTCCAGCGTCTGATTCAGGCGCTCATAGGTGGATTCGTTCCGCTTCGGCTTCTGCGCAATGGGCACCGGCGGTGCATCGTATGTGATCTTTCCGGCAGCAATGTCAAATTCCGCACCGCTATAGGGGGCATAGGCATCCAGCCCTTCGCCGTACCACAGCTTATCCCGAAAGGCATCTGCCGAATCCGATGCGCCGTGGATGACGAACACCTTCTGCACACCGTGAATGGCACGAATCCAATCCAGCAGGCCCCGCTGATCTGCGTGACCGCTCATACCCTCCAGCTGGACGATCTGCGCCTTGACCTGAACACTCTCGCCGAAGAGCGTCACCAGCTTTGCGCCCTCCACGATTTTTCTGCCCAGAGAGCCCTCCGCCTGATATCCCACAAACAGAATGGTATTCTCCGGCTTCCAGAGGTTGTGTTTCAGGTGGTGCTTGATTCGGCCAGCCTCACACATACCGCTGGCGGAGAGGATCACCTTGGGACGTTTGTCAGCGTTGATCGCCTTGGAAGCATCGCTGGTCACCGCCGGAATCAGTCCGGAAACCCCGATGGGATTTTCTCCACGGCGAACATAGGAGAGCGCCTCTTCATCGAAGCAGCTGTTCTGGTTGCGCAGAAAGACATCTGTTGCCTCAATGGCGAGAGGACTGTCCATATAGATTGGAAAATCGCCGAATTCCGGCAGGAGGTTCTGGTCTTTGATTTTCTTAAAGTAGTACAGCATCTCCTGCGTTCTGCCCACTGCAAAGGACGGAATAATAACGCTGCCCTTGCGGGAGAATGTATCCCGCAATATCTGCACCAGTGCCGGCAAATAGCCCTTTGGCTTTTCGTGCAGGCGGTTGCCATAGGTGGATTCCATGATTACATAGTCCGCCTCCTCCGGCACCTGCGGATCACGGATCAACGGCTGGTTGTAGTTGCCGATGTCGCCGGAAAAAACCAGCTTTTTCATAGTTTCGCTCTCAGTCAGCCACAGTTCGATGCTGGACGATCCCAACAGGTGTCCGGCATCCCGAAAACGCACTTCCACCCCATCGCAGAGCGAAAATCGCTGGTCATAAGGGTGCGGGACAAACAGCTTCAGCGTTTCCAGTGCCTCTTCTGTTGTATACAGCGGCACATAAGGATCACCGCCCTTTCGCATTGCCTTTCGATTGCGCCACTCCGCCTCGAATTCCTGAATGTGGGCGCTGTCCCGCAGCATGATTTCGCAGAGAGAACAGGTCGCCGAAGTGGCGTGAATCTCGCCGGTAAATCCGCCGGCATACAGAAGTGGCAGCAACCCGGAATGGTCGATGTGGGCATGAGTCAGCAGCACGTAGTCGATTTGTGCCGGCGCACAGGGAATACGGATGTTCTCATAAGTGTCCCGTCCCTGCTCCATGCCAAAATCCACCAGAATCCGCTTTCCGGCAACCTCCAGATAGGTACAGCTTCCGGTGACCTCGTGGGTTGCACCAATAAACGTCATTTTCATTGTACTTCACTCCTTTCAGGATTCTCCAACACAAGCAACGATGGCGTATACCAACACCGCATGCAGACAAAACAAGAACGTCACCCCCTGCACGCCCAGCACACAAATTCGGCGCAATCGTCCGGCACACTTCGCCCAGTTCCGGCAGAGCATTCCCAGTGCAAGGGCACCAATGGGAATCAGCGGTACGACATAGCGGATATTCTGCGTGCAGGTGTGCGGATACACCAGACAGAAAATCAGATAGTTCAAAAACAGCCCCATACCCAGCAGCAGAAGTGCCAGACGCTGCCAGCGCTGTGCTTTAGCCGGCGTTCCCAGAAACCGCAGCACCGCCGCAGTTCCAGCCAGAGAGAGAAGCACCGACGACCAAAACAACACGATTGCCGGAACATGAATCTGCGGATAAAAGACATCCGTGACCAATTCGTCAAAGACTGCCGTTTTCCACAGTCCTATTGTGGGATTCCACTCAAAATAGTCTCCACCGTACCACACAAACTGCATACCCACGTGGTAAAACTGTTTCCAAGAGAAGTCCAGCAGCCGCTTCCACGGGGCGATATTCCCCACGTACTGCTCCGAATCCAGTGAAAGCTCCGGCACATAGGCGATGGGCACGCCGAATTTTACGGCGTTACGCACCTCCCACCAGAGTGCAAGGGGCGCACAGAGCACCAGAAACAATGCCGCCTGCCCCACAAGCCGGCGATGTCCGCCCTTTTGCATCTGACAGAAGCGTGCCAGAAACAGCACTGCCAGCGGAACAGCCGCCATCCAGACGGAAAGCTTCGTCATCATCCCCAGCCCCATACACAGCGCTGCGGCAACCATTCGCCACAGGCACGGCTTCCGGTACCAGCTCAGCCCTGCTACCAGCGTTCCCAAAAAGAACAGGACAGAGAGCATATCATTGTTGACACTTCCCGCCAGCAAAAAGAACGTGGGATGCAGTGCCACAAGGGCAAGGGCAGTCAGGAATGCCCTGCCATGCAGGTGAAAATAGCGGAAGAGCCATGCCATGAGCAGCAGCGCAATCCAGCTGTCGCAGAGCGTCAGCATTTGCAGACTCTCACAGGCGGCATCATGCGCCACACCGAGAAATTCCCACACATGCAGCCAAATCGCACAGCGAATGTGGTGCAGAGGCGGGTGGTAGTACTGCCACACCTCCCGCACATCGAAATCCGGCAGGTGTCCGTGCTGATAGAGATAGAGAATGTAACCGGCGTGTCCTTTGTTTCCCACAAAGTCGCCCACATCATGCTGCCGCTGAGTGACGCTGGTGCAGAGCACATAGCAAAACCGCATCCAGCCCCCCAGCAGCAAGAGCCATATCGTTCCCCCATTGCCGGCGGAGAAACGCTTTCCCGCCAGCAGCGCCAGACCGCCGGCACCCAGCAGTCCCAAACCGCCCAGCGTCAGCACTGTTGTGGCAGAAAAACGCAGTGTCAGCAGCAGTCCGGCAATTCCCACCGGAAGCGCCATGCCATACCCCAGCAAATTCGCTCTCACGGAACGCCCACGCCATCCGGCAATCAGCGCTGCAAGTCCGGCATACATCAGGGCAAGCAGCAGTCCCACCGCCCAAGGCGGTGTCTGTGTGCCGTCTCCAAAGGTCATAGGCGTCAGGCAGACGCACAGCACACAGCAGCAGACAATCCCCCGCCAGAGCCATCCCGATCTCCAGAAACGACGTTCCCCAACTCCCGTTTCTGCCGTGGTCAAGCCTCGTCTTTCTTGCTGTAGATCAGATACTTCCGTGCGAAGAAGTTCCACAGAAACGCCACGGCTGTGGATACTACCTTACTGATGATCTGGTACGCACTGGTCACATCTGCCATGGTGATCTCAAACAGCTTGGTAATGCCGATGGTCAGCAGCAGTCCTACCACGCCAATGGCAGCGAATGCCAGGAACTCCGCCAGACGGGATTTGATCTTCGAACTGCGGAATACCCAGAACGTGCTGAGAAAATAGTTGGCGAGCAGACCTGCCACAAAGGACAGTCCGTTGGCGATTACGGCGTGGCTCTGGTGAAATGCGAAGTAGAACAGCAGCGAGGAGAGCCCCCAGTCCACAATTGTTGCCGCACCGCCCACGAAGCAGTAACGGAAGAACTGGATCAATGTGTTCTCCGTTGCGCCGGCGAACAGCCGTCCCAGCTGTCCCTTCCGGAAAATTTCCACGATTTCCTGAAAATTTCCGCCGTTCTTGGTGGATGTTTCTTCTGCAATAGCGCCGTCATGTTTCTTCATAGGTCTTTGTTTCCTTCCTTAGAGTCTGCCGGTTCGGCAGTGCTCTTCTTATCTTGGAATATGCGGAACAGCCGTTCTTTGGAATAGCATTTCCCGCCATGTCAGGTTTTTGATTGGGTTTACGCACTGGGACCCAACCGGTTGGTCAGATGTACCAGGAACCGCAGCAGTTCCATGCTGTCATTGGCATCGGTGACCTGATCGTACTTGCAGTCGGCACAGAGCTTCTGGAGATCCGAAAGTTCTACCGCACCTGCCACCGCCTTATTCAGCAGCACGGCATCTGCCAAGTCCACATCGCCATCCAGATTCACATCGCCATAGAGCACATCCGCCGGTGTTTCTGTGGTTTTCCCATTGCCGGAAGTTGCGGTCGTAGTTGCAGTTGTCGTCGTAGCAGTTGTCTGTGTGGTCTCCGCACTGGAATCTGTGGTTTCCTCCGTGGATACAGTTGAAGCGGAGGTTGTTGTGGTGGTTGTCATCTGTGCTGTTGTAGTGGTCGGCGTTGTGGTAGTTGTGGTTTCTTCTGTCTGCTCCGGCTTCTTTCCGTTCGGTTCAACACCACCTACCAGCACGCCGTCCGAGTAAACGCAGATGTGGTCATTTCGCTCCTCCGAGCCGTCCTGATAAGTATCTGCTGCCTTGGCGATGCCCTCATAGCTCCAGTCGTTGGAAGGATCCCAGTTGTCGCCGTAGTACAGTCCGATGGCGAACTGATATTTCTTGTTGGAGTTGGCAATTTTATAGCCGTCCCACTTGACTTCTACATAATAGATATCCGGATCATAGGAAGCATCGTACTGATACGGGCCGGAGAGCACACCGTCTGCCGGCGCTGCCTCCGTGCTCGCCTGATCGTACAGTTCGCTGACGTTAAGGGTGCTGAGGTTGGACTTGTTTTCCATCTCGGCAATGCTAAAGAAGTAACGCATAGACAGGTCAGTCTTCGGCTTGACGGAATCGGTGCGCATGAGCGCAGTGATCTTGGTCACGCCCTCGCCGGTTTTTCTCAGGTCGTCTACCGCATAGGCATCCACCCAGAAGTCATTGCCGCCCTGATCGGCACCACCGGTTTTCGGCGGGAAATCCGGCGTTACATGCATGTCATCGGTGCCGTAATATGCGTACAGTCCGGCGCATGCGCCCACAAAAGCTGCATTATAGTCGATGGTAACCTCATTATAAATATAATCGGCAGTGGTGTCCACATGCTTATCCTGTCCGTCCGGTCCGCCGACCAGTGCGCCATAGAGCACATACCGATGCTTTCCGGTATCCTCGCACTTGGTCAGACCAGAGGCGGCACGGTGGTGGGGATACTGTGCAGATTTTTCGTTATAGCCCACGATATAGCAGCGATCCATGGGATTGTCGCCCATGAGGTACTCCATCTGTCCCTTTGCCCAGTCGCTGTAAGCGGAAGGCTTGTTGTTGTTCTTATACTTATCATATACCAGTGTGACATACTGCATCGCCGTATTATACCGTGCAGAACCCCACTGGTTCAGGAATGCATAACCGCCGGGAGTGGTATAGGCAGTCATCCACTTGTCAATTGCCTTTTCAATCTGCAGCCAAAAGTCTGCATCCTCGTACTGCGTCTTTCCCTGCACGGTACGGTACATGTTCTGGAGATCCAGTTCCGGATGTGCCAGATCGATCTCGCCCAACAGCGTCAGCGCACCGCTCCACACATCGTTCCAGCAGTATGCCCAGCCGCTGGGAGCGTAGTAATCCACGTAGGGCATGGCATCAGTGAGGTAGCTTTTGTCTTCCGTTGCGATGTACAACCATGCTGCTGCCCAGACATAGTCATCCTGCCACTTCTCCGAACGGTAATAGCCCTTGGGGCCATCGGCGTTGTCACTCAGCTGCTTTTCATGGTTCTGTGCAAAGGAGAAGAGCGCTTTCGCATAATCCAGCGATTTTGCTGCATAGTCCGGATCGGTGTCCTTGAAGTTCAGATAGTTCACCGCCAGAGAAGCTGCTGCTGATACCACATAGTCGGTCTGGGGCTTGTCGCCAGTGAGAAAGAATGCCGGGCGATCCATGTCGTCGATCTCCGGCGAATTCCAGTAGGCGTGGTCGATATCGCCATCCCCCACCTGATAGCAGTGTGCGATGACCTCACCGTTCTCATCCCGGAATGTGCAGCGCATGAGGTAGTCGTTGAAATAGCGGAGAATGGTTTCGATGTGGGAATCCTGTCCCAGTTTCACATAGGAATCCCGAAACTCATAGTAGCCCCATCCCAGTGTCGAGGCAGCGTAATTCTCCGGCATGCCAAACTTTACGTGGTCGCCGGCATCGTGAAAACCGCCCTCCACGTTGACGCAGCCGTCTCCGTCAGGATCGAGAATCGCCTTGTACTGGGTGATAAAACTCTCCGACAAATTGGTATGGGTGCTGTCCAGCGGCACTTCTGCATCGTAGGTATGGCAGTTGCCACGCCAGTCATAGCGGTTGTTTTCCAACACATCTGTACCGCACATGTTGGCATCGTAGAAATAGATCGAATATTGCAGCGCACGGGCAAAATCCACGTCTGTTGCTTCTGCCGAAGCCGACTCCGGCGCAAATCCGCCCAGCATTCCGGCGAGCATCACGCCGCCGACCGCAGCTGCCGCAAAGCGCATGCTGCCCTTCTTTCCAATTTTTTTCATAGATAACCTTCCCTTCTAAAAATCACGCCGGTGGTCGATTTTCCGGCAATTCGATACATACAACCAGTTCTATTATAAAGCATCTCCTCGAAAAAGTCAACAGTTTTTCCACATGGTTTTCCCTGTTTTTATACGGATACAACAAACAGCACACGAGATGCTGTAGCCGTCGCAATATTTGCAGCAGTTGCAGAACAAATACATATTATTTTTTCATTTTACCCCTTGACGAATCCGGGAAAACATGCTATACTAAAGAAGTTGACAAAAGCCGTTTTACGGTGCTGTCAAGAGGTCTGGGTGTGGCGCAGTTGGTAGCGTGCTACCTTGGGGTGGTAGAGGCCGCCCGTTCAAGTCGGGTCACTCAGACCAAGGAAAAACCACGCAGTTTTGGGAGAATTCCTGAGGCTGCGTGGTTTTGTTTTTTATAGAGATAGATTGTCAAGTCAAGTACAACACAATCATTTTATGCTCCTGTGCCTTGGGTGTCAAGTTTTATTATGCAGGATCAAATCTGATAAAAAGAAATTTCAGTGCAGATAAGCCGCTGAAAAAGCTGCTGACTGATATAACCGAGGTTCAATGTGCAGATGGAAGCTCTATGTATCCAAGATTTTGGGTATTGGTATATCAGAAGAAGCAACAGAACCAACGAGTGCGGAAAAGTCCTCAAATGGTCTGATTTATGGAATTGGCGGCATAGTTCTTGCAGGAATCGCTGTTTTGGCAGGTATTTTAATAAGAAAGAGACGAGGTTAAGATCATGATTTATAAACATGATTATCAGAGAATGGCACTTGACACCGACAGAATGATGATTACGCAGTGTAGCAGTGACTATCACGATTACAGCGATGACAAGCTTGCTTGTATCTATATCAAGTGGGCAGAAGAACAGTGCCCTGAGCGTTTGCAGGAAGAAACCGATAAGGGCAGAATCTACGTCCACATTGATGAGCGTATTACAGAGTGCATCAATGAGAAGTGGAAGATCTGGAATAAAATGCGTGATACCGACCCTGAATACGCACTTGCGATGAAAAATGCTGACACTGCTAAGGTTTGGCAGCTTGAGAATCTCTTTGAGTTGCAGGCTGAGGAGATTGCGGTTCAAAGGTGCTTGATAGTATGATGAAAAATAGCGTGTGAATATGTAAATGTAGCCTGCCACGCAAAACGCAAAAAACTGACACGCAAAACGAAAAAAACGCTCCTGAACACCACGTTCAAGAGCGTTTTTTACTACCTATAAACGGCGTTTTACCGCTGTTTTATC
>NZ_FR897989.1:0-540 GCF_000437175.1 Ruminococcus sp. CAG:330
AGCTGCGCTCAGCTGGAGCAGCCTTTTCGGGGACAGTTTCTTAGAATCTTTTCGTTTCTGCACGATGGTTTTTGAGGAACACAGCAAGCCTCCCCTGAAATTCAAATTTTTCCACCTAGAATCGAGGTGTCATATGACGTTATTTTGGTTCCTGCTTGCCGGACTATTTCTCCTCGCCCTCTTCTGGTTCTGTATCGAGCAGCACCTCCTCCTTGTGCGCCGCCAGACCATTTCCCTCCGGCGTTTGCCGCCGGAATGGGACGGGCTGCGTATTCTACAGATCACGGACATCCACCGGCGGGAGCTGGGCAGAGATCACCGGCGCATCGTCCGGAGCGCCGTGCGGCAGAAGCCGGACTGCATTGTCCTCACCGGCGACATCATCTCCCGTGATATGACGGAATATGGGGCGGTTTTCGCCCTGCTGGGGCAGCTCTGCGCCCTGTGTCCGGTGTATTTCTGCATGGGCAACCACGAACTTGACCTGCCGCCGGAGCGCTGGGAACCGCTGCGCCGTGGTATGGCGCAGGCGGGCTGCCA
>NZ_FR897990.1:0-3808 GCF_000437175.1 Ruminococcus sp. CAG:330
CACATATATTTCTTGTGAAGACAGGTTCTTATTTTTATGGAGATTCTGTTTATGAAATCAATCAAACTGCAATCCATTCTCCCCACGCTCCTGCTGCCTCGCTCCGCCGGCGGTGTAATGAATGGGATACTGCCGCTGTTCCGAGTGCTGTTCCTGTATATTCAAAAGCTTTTGTCCGTTGCTCCGGAGCACATGCTCCACCGCCCAGTGTGATGCGAAGCTGCTCTTCCATCTGTGTTCCCCCTGTTTTCACACTGCAAAGAGCCAGCGGTGCAGCAGCTTTCCCAGAAGCACACCGCCAAAACAGCCGGCGACACTCAGCAGCACATACAAACTGCCCAGACCCCACTTGCCTCCCTGAAACAGCGTCACCGCCTCCAGAGAAAAGGTGGAAAACGTGGTAAAACCGCCGCAAACGCCCGTTTTCCAGAAGAGTGTGCTCCGGGCGGAGAGCTGCTGTCCCGCAGCCGTCTCCGCAATCAGTCCGATTGCTGCAGCACCGAAAAAGTTGATGCAGAGGGTGAGCACCGGAAATTCGCTCCGAACCGGAATCAAGCCGATGGCATACCGCAGCACTGCACCCAGCGCACCGCCGCAGCCCACCAAGAGAAAAGATAGCCATGCCATAAATACGTCCTCCTTTTTCGAAAAAACCGCACACGATTTCTCATGTGCGGCATTGCCTGAATTTTATCCGGAAAAGCGATGGTTAAAGCGGCTGGTTCGAGAAACGCTTCAGGAACGGGATCAGAATACCGCCCACCAGATTGCCCAGAATGACCACCGGGAAATACAGCAGCGCACGGCCGGGATCCGGACAGCCTGCCAGGAAATAGTAGAAGATATCCGCAACGCAGTGGTTGAAGCCGGAGAGAATGAACACCATAATGGGCATTACGATGACAAACAGTCCGGCAACGGTGTTCTTGCTCTCCTGACAGCGGCGGGAGCCCTCCACGGCGGAGAACATCATGATGCCGCAGAAAATCGCCAGCACAAATGCGCTCCAAAGATGGTCGCCCATTTTCGCCGACATGGATGCCTGCGCCCGATCCATCAGCGTCACATCCATTCCCGTGACCGCTGTGTCCCGTGCGAATCTCGTCAGGTGCACCAGTCCTGCCATGGCAGCTGCGCCGACGGCATTGGCGAGCAGTGTGAAAAAAGTCTCCGCCAGATAGGGCAGATCCCGATCCAGAATATAGCCCACCTTTCCGGTGTACAGTCCGTACCGGAACTGCACAATGCAGAACAGCCCCAGCGAGAATAAAAATGCCCCCAGATACCGGTTGTCACAGGACAGACTGACAATCCCGCCTGTGCCGATCATCAGACCGGACAGCACGCCGTCTACGAAAAAAGAGAGCCACCGGTTTTTCTTTTTTGCTGTTTCCATACCAAACTTCCTTCCATATATATTTAATCCGCAAAATACTTTAATCCGCAAAATACGCTGCCGGATCTCCGTCGTTTACCGAGAGGATGTCCAGCTTGTCCTGCAAGTCCGGCAGAAGAAATCCGCCCTCGATGCAGGCGCAGCTGCAAAAAGCAAACATGGACGGATAGGTATCCTCATCCATATAAAACGGTTCTCTTGCGTTGCCGGGATCTACGCCGACCTTATAGAGTCCCTGCGCATAGTGAAACAAAATCGAAACGCCGTCATTCCGGTGCTTCCGCATCAGGGCGATCACTGCCGATGCCGGCACGTGCACGCTCGCCCAATCAAAGCAATACTCTGGCTGCATGTTTTTCCCTCCTGTATGCACACAAAAACAGCACACCCCCAAGGCGGGCATGTGCTGCTGCTATGCTCTTGTGATTAGTCCTCCAGCTTTGCGCCGCACTGGCCGCAGAATGCGAAGGCATACTTTTCGTCAAACCGTGCACCGCACTTGCTGCAGACCCGAACGCCCTTCATGGAGGTGAGGTCGCTGCGCATGCTCTCGATCCGGCGCTTTCTGTCGTCGATGTCTGCGCAAACTTCCAGCTCTGCCTTGTGGTCGCCGTCCGGATTCTCGTAGAACAGACGGCCGATTTCCTGCAGCTGCTCCTGAATCCGCTCCTGCTCGTAGGCGATCTTCTTCTTCAGGTTGCTGGTTTCTGCTGCATTCTTGGAGCTCTCAGACACGCTGCGGCTCATCTGGTTGACTTTGTCGAATAATCCCATTTCTATGATTCTCCTGTTTCCGGGCTGCTGATATCGTCATCATAACAAGCCCTTGATAATCTCGTTATTTAAATTATACAGGATGAATCAATTTTTGTCAAGGGAATTTTTCTCAAAAATTTCCGCCGGATTATTTTTCCACCGGTTCGAACCGGATGCGCACCTTGGGCAGGCTAGTGAGGGTGGTGTCGCAGTGGAACATGCCATCCTCCTGCGAGAGGTCGTTCTCCCCCGTTGCCGGCGGTGCGAAGATCTTCAGTGTCAGGTCTGTCTCACCCTGCAGCGGCTTCTCAAAGAACGCAGCCATCATATCCACAGTTCTGGTGCCCGGTGCCTTATAGAACCACTTGCCGTTCAGCTCCAGCATCAGGTTGCTCTCATCCTCAAAGACCGCCTCGCAGAAGGTAGGATTCTTCTCGAAGTGCAGCGGAATTGCCACGCCCTCGGCATCCTCGGAATTGCTCCAGCGCAGGGTCAGCGGCAGTGCAGCTTCGCCCTCCTGACGGGTGATCTGCGGGCTGAACCAATCCCGGTGGATGATCTCCTTATAGGTTTCCAGCACCGGCTGCGCAATGCCCACCTCGGCATTGTTGGGGTCTTCGATTTCCAGTCCCAGTCTGCCACGGTCACGGAACTGGTAGAACGTAAAGGCGCTGAACCAGTCCGCCTGTTCTGTCTCCAGCTTATCGCAGAATTCCCGCACCATGTCTGCCTGCTCATAAGGGCCGGTGACATCGCCGTCTGCGTTGAACTCCGCCATGGTCATGGGCTTTGCCGCACCGCCGTTCAGGTGGCGGAAGCGCTCGAAGCTGCGCTTGGTCTTTTCGTAGGTGTCAGCAACGGTGCTGCGACTGTGGGAGTTTCCGCCGTGTTCTGCCACATCATATGGCCAGCCCCAGTGGAGCGCCATATACTTGTCCACCGACCAGATGTCCGCTACCGGAATGGTCTGGGCGAACTCCTTCTCCTTCTCCATCTCCTCCTTGGCGAGGTCTTCGATGCCGCCGATACAGATGATGGTCTGGACGTTGGGCGCATGTTCCTTGATGATACGGCTGGCACGGACGAAGAAATCCGCCACTTCCTGATAGGTGCAGCGCTTGTTGAACGAGAACCAGTTGCCGGTCGCCTCGTGGTTGATGCGCAGGAACACCCGTCCGAACGGGCGCAGATCCTCTCCGATGGCAGCGAGGTGCTCGTCGGACACGTGGGGGTCGATGGTCAGCGTCAGGCTGACATCCTGTCCGTGGCGGCGGATCTCCCGCATGTACTCGAACGGCTCGCCCTCGGTGCTGCCGCCCAGTCCGCCCTTATAGGTGAAGTAATCGTCATAGGGAAAATCCCATGCAAAGCTGACATCCGGACTGGCGTGCACCACGCTGGCACGTCCCGGCCAGCCCGCATCCAGCGGATAATAGCAGTACATCAGACTGATGCTGCGGTGGGGTCTGCCCAGCTTGGACAGAATGTAATCCTGATTGACGTATTCGCCACGCTCGCTGCCGTCCCCCAGATCGACGGCGCACTTGGCTTTTCCCATATGAATTCGATAGCACTCCATGTGTTTGTTGCTCCTTCCGGAAATATTTTTTTCACGCTGAAAGCTCGTGTTCATAGGCGTCTATCTACGTCTTTTCG
>NZ_FR897991.1:0-5559 GCF_000437175.1 Ruminococcus sp. CAG:330
GAACACCTCGCCAGCTGCGCTCAGCTGGAGCAGCCTAAGAAAGGCAATGCTGCCGTTTCTCCCGAAATGAACCTATCCCTGCGCCATTTTCCGCACACAAAAAACACAAGAGCGTATCTGTTCTCATGCAGATACGCTCTTTTTTGCTTACCCCAGCATCACATCCAGCAGCATCATCACCGCAAATCCCGTGACGATTCCCATAGTCGCCACGTAAGGCTGCGCCTGTTTATTATGCTGGCACTCCGGAATCAGCTCATGCACCGCCACCAGAATCATGGCACCGGCGGCAAACGCCAGCGCAAACGGCAGGATCGCCTGCACCTTGACCACCAGCAGCGCCCCCAGCACGCCGGAGATCGGCTCCACCAGTCCCGATGCCTGCCCGAAGAAAAAGCTCTTCCGTCTGGAACAGCCCTCCCGCCGCAGGGGAATGGAGACGGCTGCGCCCTCCGGAAAGTTTTGCAGCCCGATGCCAACGGCAATGGTGATTGCCCCCATGAGTCCATCCATGGTGCAGCTCCCGCTGCGCAGCGTCCCGAACGCCACACCCACGGCAAGCCCCTCCGGAATGTTATGGAGGGTGATGGAGAAAATCAGCATGAAGATACGGTTCAGACGATCCCCCACGCTTCCCTGCCGGTTCTCCGCCCGCCGCCGCATGCGGGTGACCAGTTTATCCGAGAGCCACAGGAAAGCAGCACCGCTGAGAAATCCCACCGTCACCACCACATAGGGCGGCAGCTTCGAGGTCTCCGCCGCACGTTCAATGGCAGGCTGGAGCAGCGACCAGAAGCTCGCCGCAATCATCACGCCGGCGGCAAATCCCAGCATCAGATTCAGTGCGCCCTGGTTTTGCTTGCGAAAAAAGATCACCGTCGCCGCACCCAGCGCCGTGACCGACCACGTGCCGAGAGTTGCAATCAGTGCATATAGAACAACAATGTGAGTCATGACAAAACCTCCCTGTGTGCAGTATATGTCACTGGACACAGGGAGGTGATTGCGCTTTGAGAGAGATGCCGATTACTCCGGCTTTTGCAGCTCCGCAAGAGCGGCGTAATGCCTGACGGTAAAGTGCTCCGGTGCCAGTTCCTCCAGCATCTTCCGGTGCTCCTGTTCCCACCGGGCGATCTGTTCCGGCGGCAGGGATGCGCCGATGCCACGGCATGCTTTCATTCGTCCGTTCCACGACTCCCGTGTAAACGGCACGTCCAGCAGATATTCCTCGTGGAAAGTCAGGCGCAGCTGACGCTGCATGTCCGGCGAAACGGGAATGGGATGCAGCGTCTCCCCTGCACCGCTCCAATTGGGGCTGTACCGCAGCACCAGCTGTTCGCTGGCGCAGGCAACGGGATCTTCAAAGGGCAGCCACGCCATGCACAGCAGCAGGAGCTTTCCGCCGGGCTTGAGCATCCGGAAAAGCCGTGGGGCGACCTTGGCGTCGTCAAAGTACCAGTAGCACTGGCAGGCGGTGATGCCGTCGAAGGTGTTGTCCGGAAACGAAACGGTTTCCGCCGAAGACACAGTGTAATCAATGGGCATGCCGGCGGATAGCTCCCGTGCCTTGGCAATCTGGTTTTCGGAGATATCCGTCCCCGTCCAGATGCCACCAAACTGCACAAGATTGCGTGGCAGCACGCCGGTTCCCGTTCCCAGATCCAGCATGCGCTGTCCGGCTGTGCCGCAGTTCCGGCGCAGGATGTGTTCGTAGAATTCCAGCGGATAGATGTCCCGAAAACGGGCGTAATCGGCGGAAGTCCTGCCCCAGTCAAAGGCATCTCCGCCGTCAATTTTTGCATTGCGAATTTCCATTTGTGTGTCCCCTTAATGTTCCCATGCGCCGGCATAGACGGAGTCCACGCCGAGGTATTCCTCCAGACAAAGTCCCTTGGACATGATCTCCCTGGCGATGTCCACGCCCACATAGCGGATGTGCCACGGCTCATACTGGTAGCCGGTGATGTCCTCCTTGCCGTCGGGGAAGCGGATGATGAAGCCGTAGTCGGCACAGTGGTCTGCCAGCCAGACCGCTTCCTCCGTCTGTCCGAACGCATCGTCGATGGTGTTGCAGTCGATGGTCAGACCGGTCTGGTGTTCGGAATAGCCGGGGCGTGCGGAAAACGTGTCCGCCTGCTGCCAGCCATAGGTCTCGCAGTAGCTCTCGTACACGTCCACCTGATAGGAATAGCTGCGGAAATCCGAGCCGATATACAGGTTCAGCCCTTCTTGGGCGGCATCGGCGGAGAGCTGGTTGAATGCCTCCTCTGTGGTGGCATCCAGACCGGGGTTATAGTCCTCCGGCAGACTGTAGGACTTATTGACAATGAGCACGCCGTCCACATAGGTGCAGCCGTCCTTCTGCTCCATGTGGCGGACAGTCACAGGGACGGAGAAGTCGCCGGACTGCATCTCGCACTTTCCCTGATGCACGCCTGTGACCACACCGTTCTGATCTACTGTGGCGACGGCGGTGTCGCTGCTCTCCCACGAAACGCTGCTGTCCAGCTGGATCGTGTTGCCCTCCAGCACAGCATGGAAGCCGGAGGTGTCCGCCGGTGCAGTGGCCGGATACCGGGAGGATTCCACGGCGGTGGCTTCCGGTACAGCGGTAACGCTGGTCACGGCAGACTGCGAGGCGATCTCGCTCTGCACCGGAACCGGTGATTTTTTTGGAAACAGGAACAGGATGCATGCGGCATATGCCAGCACCCCAAGACAAGCGAGAATTGCCAGAATCTGAAAGAACTGGCGCACCCGAACACGGGCGTGTTGATTTTTTCTTCCCATTGCAGTTGCTCTTTTCTGTATCATCTATTCAGTGTATACCCCGTGAGAAAAAATTTCCCTGCCTCTGAACAGCTCTATTATACCACATTTTTTTTGCCATTGCAACTACTGTTTTGAGGCGGAGCGGGATGGCTTGTGTCTGATTTTGTGCGTGGGAATATGGAACGCACGTTGAAAATATTCCAATGAAATGTTTCATTTGCGGACACGGCACGCCGTGTCCCTACAAAGTGTGCTTACACGCTCGGAAAGGCACAGCTTGACGCACGCCGCTTTTTTATGCTACAATAAGAAAAAAACAGGAGGCATTGGAGCCATGTATCAAATCATGATCGTAGAGGACGACGCCACCATGGCGGAGATGATGAAGCGCCAGCTTGAGGCGTGGGGACATCAGGTGCACGTGGCGGAACAGTTTCAGGACATTCTGGGGGAGTTTACCGCCTGTGCGCCGCACATGGTGCTCATGGACATCATGCTCCCCTTTTTCAACGGATACCACTGGTGCAGCGCCATCCGTGCCATCTCCAACGTTCCCGTCATCTTCATCTCCTCTGCCTCGGACAACATGAACATCGTCATGGCAATGAACATGGGCGGCGACGATTTCATCCCGAAGCCGGTTGATCCCGATGTCATGATGGCGAAGATTCAGGCGGTGCTCCGGCGCACCTATGACATGGCGGGACGCATCCCCGTGCTGGAACATCAGGGGGCTGTGCTGAACCTCAGCGACACCACTTTGACCTATCAGGGCAAACATCTGGAGCTGACCCGCAACGAATTCCGCATCCTCCAGACCCTGCTGGAAAACAAGGGCAAGGTCGTCAGCCGGGAAGCCCTCATGACCAAGCTCTGGCAAATGGACTGCTATGTGGAGGAGAACACCCTCACCGTCAACGTCACCCGTCTGCGCAAAAAGCTGGAGTCCATCGGGCTGCACCAGTGGATCCGCACCAAAGTGGGCAGCGGCTACTGGATTCCGGCGGAGGGGCAGGCATGAGGCTGCTTGGGCGGTTTCTGAAAGACCGCTGGAAGCTGCTGTGTTTCTTCGCCGGATGCGCCGCCATCTTTGCGGCTGTCTTTTTCCTGTACCGTCTCTCCCTCGAACCGGTGCTCTATGCGGCGCTGCTCTGCATGGCGCTGGGGTTGCTGGTTCTCGCCATCCAATTTGTGCGCTTCTGCCGCCGGCACAAACAGCGCCAGCGAATCTTCCGCCAGCCCGACCTGCTGTATCGGGAGATGCCCGAACCGCAGACGCTGGAGGAGGAAGACGACAACGCCATTTTACAGGCATTCGGCGAGCAGTACCAAAAGCTCCTCGGCGACTGGCAGGCGCAAAAAAGCGACAGCATGGACTACTACGGCGCATGGGTGCATCAGATCAAAACGCCCATTGCCGTCATGAAGATGCTCTTACAGCATGAGGACACCCCGGAGAGCCGCATGCTCTCCGATGAGCTGTTCCGCATTGAACAGTACGCCGAGATGGCGCTGACCTACCTGCGTCTGGACAGCAGCGCCAGCGATCTGGTATTCCGGCGCTGCCGGCTGGACGAGATTCTCCGCAGCGTCATCCGCAAATTTGCGCCGCAGTTCATCAACCGCCGTATCCGGCTGGAATACACCCCCACAACACTGGAGGTGCTCACCGATGAGAAGTGGCTGACGTTCCTGCTGGAGCAGCTGCTCTCCAACGCCGTGAAATACACCAAGCACGGCACCGTCACCATCTCCGTCACGCCGGAAAAGGTCGTCCGCATTGCTGACACCGGCATCGGCATTGCGCCGGAAGACCTCCCCCGCATTTTTGAAAAGGGTTTCACCGGCTACAACGGCAGAGCCGGACAGAAGTCCACGGGACCCACGGGACTGGGGCTGTATCTGTGCAAACGTGCCGCCCTGAAAATCTCTGCCCGCATCACAGCAAGCTCCGTGGTGGGCGAGGGGTCGGTCTTTTCCGTAGATCTCAATCTGCCGGAGCTTCAAGTGGAATAGCAAACGTCTTACAAAAATGTCACTTTCTGCGCTGAAATGTCACACGAATCGATGGCGGCATTTCAGCGCTTTGTGTTATGATATAGATACCACAAAAAAAGGAGGCCATGGATTATGGCAATACTGGAAGTACAAGGATTGAAAAAAATCTACACCACTCGGTTCGGCGGTAACCAGGTACAGGCGCTGTCGGACGTTTCGTTCTCTGTGGAACAGGGCGAATATGTCGCCATCATGGGCGAATCCGGCTCCGGCAAGACCACTCTGCTGAACATTCTCGCCGCACTGGACAAGCCCACGGGCGGCAAGGTCTTTCTGGAGGGACGTGATCTCACTGCGGTGCGGGAAAAGGAAATCGCTGCGTTCCGGCGGGACAATCTGGGTTTCGTCTTTCAGGACTTCAACCTGCTGGACACCTTTTCCCTCAAGGACAACATCTTCCTGCCGCTAGTGCTCGCCGGACTGCCCGTTGCGGAGATGGAGCGCCGCATTGCCCCCATTGCCAAGCGCCTGCAAATCGACGCTCTGCTGGAAAAGTACCCCTATGAAGTGTCCGGCGGACAGAAACAGCGTGTCGCCGTGGCACGGGCGCTCATCACCAACCCCAAGCTGATTCTGGCAGACGAACCGACGGGTGCGCTGGACTCCAAGTCCACCGACAGCCTGCTCCAGGTGTTCTCCGAGATCAACCAGACCGGTCAGACCATTCTCATGGTCACCCACTCCACCAAGGCGGCGAGCCACGCCGGACGTGTTCTCTTCATCAAAGAC
>NZ_FR897991.1:5568-11164 GCF_000437175.1 Ruminococcus sp. CAG:330
CTCTTCCACCAGCCCTACCGTGGCCCATGCAGCAACGAACAGCTGTATCAGAAGATCTCCGACACCCTCACCATTCTGGCAACAGGAGGGAATGCACAATGAAACAGACCATATATCCCCGTCTAGCGTGGCACGGCGTCGCCAAAAACAAACAGATCTATCTGCCGTTCCTGCTGACTTGCATCGGCATTTTCGCCGTGTATTACATCGTGTCCTATCTGACCTACAGCGCATCCGTGCGTGAGATGCAGGGCGGCAGAGACCTCCAGATGGTGCTCTCGTGGGGCACGGCAGTGGTCGCCATCTTCGCCGTCATCTTTCTTTTCTACATGAACTCGTTCCTCATGCGCCGCAGAAAGACCGAGTTCGGACTCTACAACATTCTGGGCATGGGCAAATGGAATCTCGCACGGATTCTGGTGCTCCAGACCATGATGCTCCTCGTTACCTCTCTGGCAGGCGGTCTGGGACTGGGCATTCTGCTATCTAAGCTGGCGGAACTTCTGGCAGCACGGACGCTGAACACGGACACCCCGCTGGGCTTTACCGTTGAGCCAAACGCCGTGCGCAATGTCATCCTGCTGGCACTCATTGCCTTTGGGCTCCTCCTCCTCTACTCGCTGGGACAGATTCACGTTTCCAAGCCAGTGGAGCTGCTGCGTGGGGAAAAGGCGGGAGAACGGCCGCCCAAAGTCCGCTGGCTTCCGGCGGTACTGGGCGTGCTCCTGCTGGGCGTTGCCTATTTCCTCGCCATCCGCACCACAAACCCCATAAGTGCCCTGCTGGTGCTCTTCCTCGCTGTGGTGCTGGTGGTGCTGGGCACGTACCTCCTCTTCCTCAGCGGCTCGGTGGCACTGTGTCACCTGCTCCGAAAGAACAAGAAGTACTACTATCAGACCAACCACTTCATCTCCGTCTCCTCCATGGCGTACCGCATGAAGCGCAACGGCGCAAGTCTCGCCTCCATCTGCATCTTCTCCACCTTTGTCCTCGTCATGATGTCCACCACGCTCTGCCTGCGCATCGGTTCAGAGGACAGCCTGCACCAGCGTTATCCCAAGAGCTTTGAGGTTACTTGCGGCGTGGATGATTTCAACAAGGGCGATGCTGCAGACCAGTATCTCACCCAGCGGGTACAGCAGGCGCTGGAACAGTCCGGAAAAACCGCCCGGAGTCCCCTGCAATACCGCTCGGTCAGCTTTGCCGGCGTTCTGAAGGAGAACAAGCTGCTGGTGCGCCCCATGTCAGAGATCAGCGACTATCAGCATGTGGTGGAGGTCACTGCCGTAACGCTGGACACTTACAACCGTCTCGCCGGCGCTTCGGAGACGCTCTCCCAGAACGAGGCAATGCTCTTCGAGTACCGTGGAAACTACCGCTACGACACCATCCAGATCGACGATCTGGAAACTCTGCACATCGCCAAACAGGTGGAGCAATTTCTACAGGTGGGCTACAATCTCGCCGCCAGCTGTCCCACCATATATCTGGTCGTCCCCGATGACGCTGCCCTGAAAGCGCTCTATGATTGCCAGAGAGCGGCATATCAGGAGATTCCCTCCCGCTACACCATGTACTACGGCTTCGATCTGGACGGCAACGAGGAACAGCAGATGGCGTTTTACAACACGCTCCAGCAGGCTTTAGCCGAAGGTACTGAAACGATAGATGGCTTCTCCTACAGCGTCAGCTGCCGGGAGGAGGCACGCTCCAGTTTTTACTCCCTCTTTGGCGGCATGCTGTATCTTGGCGCACTACTGAGTCTGGTCTTTCTCTTCGGCACGGTGCTTATCATGTACTACAAGCAGATCTCCGAGGGCTACGAGGATGCGGCACGCTTTGAGATTCTGCAAAAGGTGGGCATGACCAAACAGGAGATTCGCCGGAGCATCAACTCCCAGATTCTCACCGTCTTTGCCGCACCGCTGCTCATGGCCGGCATTCACATCTGCTTTGCCTTTCCGCTGCTGCGGCGCATCATGCTGATGTTCGGGCTGAACAATACGCTTCTCTTTATGATCGTGACGGCGGGCAGTTTCCTTGTCTTTGCGCTGCTGTACATCGTCATGTACAAGACGACCTCCCACAGCTACTACCAGCTGGTGAAAAAAGCATGAGGCGGCTGTGCGGTACGCTGGGGCGGATTCTGCTCTGTCTGCTGGTCTGCACGCTGATCCTGCTGCTGCGCCTTGCGGGAACGCCGTGGCGCCGGAGGAACCGGTCATGAGGCGGCGTGCGCTCGTCGGACTGCTTGGTCTGCTGCTTTTGGGCACAGCCGGCTGCGGACACATTCCCTCCGGTGCCCACGCCGGCGAGGACGGCAATAGTTCCTGTGCTGTGGTGTGCGACGGTGCTCTTGGAAAAAGCGTCCTCCTCCACGGCAGTGCGCCAAACGGGCAGCAGTTCTCCATCACTGGAACTGTCTCCGGCAAGACCGGCGCAGTCCGGCTCTACGGTGTGGACGATACAGGCTGCACCACGCTGTTCCCCACCGGCACGGACGGTACCTTCTCCGCCACCCTGCGATACAGCGGAAATTATCAGATTGTCGCAGCATACACCGGCTTCACCGGCAGCATCGCCGTGTGCAGTGTGAAAGATTTCGAATAAAGAATCCGGGCATATTCAAAACCGCTGCGGGGTGCGTATCAAAAGGACACCTTGCAGCGGTTTTTGATTCCTGCACACAAGGAACGATTGCCGCTGCCTGTCGCTTGTGTCAGTATACCAATAGGCAGAATGATCAAACTTGCGCAAGTACACTTGTGTAAATACAGAAAATATGGTATAATTGTATTTAAAAAAACAAGGTGATCTCATTGGCAAGGATATTCCAGAGCCAAAGGGACAGCTAGCGTATGCGTGAGGAGGAATACACTTGAAACAATACACGATCATCGGCGGTATGAACGGCGTGGGAAAAAGCAGTCTTTCCGGTGTTCTGCGGCATCAGCTGCCGGATATGGGCTTGATTATTGATCCAAATGTAATTTGTTTCAAAGGAATCCTGTGACCGCCTGACCGCCGGAAAACTTGCCCTTGCACGTGTGGAAAACTGCCTGCAAAAAGGCATCAACTTTTCGCAGGAGACCACACTTTCCGGCAGGCGCACCATTCGCACCATACAACAGGCAAGAGAAAAAAATTATCACATTCGGCTGTATTATGTGGGCGTAAGCGGTGCAGAGGAAAGCCTTTTTCGGATTGCAAACCGTGTTCGCAAGGGCGGGCATAATATTCCGAAACAGGACGTGCTGCGGCGCTATGAAAAGCGTTTTGCGGACTTGGCGAAGGTATTGCCGTACTGCGACGAAGTGCATTTTTACGACAACGAAAACGGATTTCGAGAAGTGGCACTCTATCAGAGCGGCGAGATCATGCCTCTTGTGACATCTCTGCCCCAGTGGCTGCGGGATTTTATGGCATGGAAAGACAATGAGCAGGCATAAACGAAAACCGCCCCGAAGTACAGTAACTTCGGCGGCGGTTTTTTGTTGTATTCTGTCCGTTCTTTCGTGTGCTTTTGAAACGTCAGCGCACAAATTTTGGGATTCTCCCATACAAAACAAGCCACGCAGCAACGGGAAACCTCCCGAAACTGCGTGGCTTTTCGTTGGTGGAGCATAGGGGATTCGAACCCCTGACCCCCACACTGCCAGTGTGATGCGCTCCCAGCTGCGCTAATGCCCCATCTGTGCGGAACTCCGCACAGCTTTCTTTCTGGTACAAATTCAATTTGGTGTTCCCGAGGTGATTCGAACACCCGACCTACCGCTTAGGAGGCGGTCGCTCTATCCAGCTGAGCTACGGAAACAAAGGCCGAGAGCAGCCCTGCTCTCAACACGATTGCTCCGGAACGTCGGCGAAAACGCTTCTGGACGCTTTACGAAACGCCGTACTGCTTCCGATAAGCCAGCATGGCATCCAAATGTTCCTGACCCGGAATGATGCCGTTCCGAATTGCCTGAATGATATCCTCCATGGTAACGATGGAATACACCGGAACGCCGTACTTCTCATACACGGCCTGCACGGCGGACTTGTCGCCCTCCAGCGCACGCTCCATGCGGTCTACGGTGATGACCATACCCGTGATGTCCACGTCTGCCGCACCCTTGAGCTTGGGATAAACCTCAGCCATTGCCTTGCCGGAGGTCATAACGTCCTCGATGATGACAACACGCTCGCCGTCCTCCAGCTTCTTGCCGACAAACATGCCGCCCTCGCCGTGATCCTTGACTTCCTTGCGGTCGAAGCAGAAGTTCACGGTTTTCCGGTACTGGTCGGAGAGTGCCACAGCTGCGGCAGCTGCCAGCGGGATGCCCTTATAAGCCGGTCCGAACAGGGTATCCACCGGAATGTGGTGCTCTTCAATGCATGCGGCATAGTAGCGGCCCAGCTGCATGAGCTGGTTGCCGTTGTGATAGTTGCCGGCATTGATAAAATACGGAGCCTGTCTGCCGCTCTTGAGGGTGAAGCTGCCGAATGTCAGCACGCCACAGTCCACCATAAAGCGCAGAAATGATTCTTGATAGGTCATGTTCCAACGTCCTTCCTAACTCTGATTCCTTTTCATTATACTTGGTTTTCCCGCTCTTGTCAAGCCCTTTTCCCAAGATTTCGGCGGAATCGTCTCAATTGTCGCTGAGGTCGATGCGCTCCTCCTGATTGGAGAACGCCGCCTCGAGGATTTTCCCGTAGAAACCGGCGGGGTTGCGCATGATCTGCTCGCCCAGATACTTTGCCTGGGTATAATCCGGCGCATAGAGCTTCAGATCCAGCAGGTCGTCCTCCAGATCGAGGCAGCGCACATGGACATAGTATCCCTTTTTCAGCGGGATATACTCCAGCTTGACCTCGCTCTCCCGCTTCAGCCGTGCGAAATACTGGAGGGCGGCGGAAACCAGCTTGTCCCGATACGCTTTTCCCACGTAGTTGCGCAGCTCTCTCGCCGTCTGCACGCCCGGCTCCATAAGCACATATTCCTCCACGCCCTCCGGCATCCGGCGCAGCTGCACGGAGCCGTGTTCGGTGAGATAGGAAATGGATTCCTGATAGGCAAAATAATTGATAATGTTGCTGCCCACTGCAATGTCATACAGCTGGCTCACCTGCACCGGTCTGTCGATGCGATAGAGAAGATAGCAGAGAAGAATGTTCGCCATATGGGAGTCCATAATCGGCGGTGTTGCCATCTTCGCCATTTTCAAAAGATTTTCTTCCTGCACTGCTGCCACCTCAAATCAGCCTGCGAAATGCGGATAGTCCATCATGTGGGAGAGCAGCGCCACGTTGACGGCGGCCTCCACGCAC
The DNA here is from genome assembly GCF_000437175.1 of Ruminococcus sp. CAG:330. Taxonomy (NCBI): domain Bacteria; kingdom Bacillati; phylum Bacillota; class Clostridia; order Eubacteriales; family Oscillospiraceae; genus Ruminococcus; species Ruminococcus sp. CAG:330. Next base: position 10,882 of record NZ_FR897991.1, read on the forward strand.
GGGACAGCACGGGGCACGATACACGGGTCGTGCCGGCCGTGGATCTGCAAAACCTCGTTGGTCTTTGCCCGAAAGTCCACGGTCTCCTGCGGCTTGGCAATGGAGGCGGTGGGCTTGACGGCAACATTCATGGTGATGGGCATGCCGGAGGAGATGCCCCCCAGAATGCCGCCATGGTTATTGGTCTTGGTCATCACGTGACCGTTTTCGTCAATATAGAAGGGATCGTTGTTCTGGCTTCCCACCATTTCCGCCACCTGAAAGCCTGCGCCAAACTCCAGTC
>NZ_FR897992.1:0-3745 GCF_000437175.1 Ruminococcus sp. CAG:330
CCACTTCCGGTGCGCCTGCGGTTTTTGTCTGTCATGCAATACGCTTTATTGCAGTTCCTCCGCTGCATCTCTGGCATCCTTTTCCAGTACCGCAAACGCCTGCCGCAGATTGCGCACACCGGCGATTCGAATCTGATAGGTACCGCCCTGCAATTCCCGCAGGCACTGCTGCGGCACGATGCACCGGCGAAATCCCATGCGCTCTGCCTCCAGCACACGCCGGCGAATGTGGGAGATGCCACGCACCTCTCCGCCCAGTCCCACTTCTCCGAACGCCACCGTCTTCTCCGAGATAGGCTTGTCCACCAGGGAGGAGTACAGGCAAAGCGCCACCGCCAGATCTCCTGCCGGTTCGTCCAGCTTGAATCCGCCGACCACGTTCAGGTATACGTCCAGCGTCCCGAAAAACAGTCCCAGATGCTTTTCCAGCACAGCGATGAGAATTACCATCCGGCTGTAATCGAAGCCCTGTGTCTGCCGGCGTGGCGCAGAGAATCCGCTCTTGGTGGCGAGCACCTGAATTTCCGCCAAAATGGGGCGGGAACCCTCCAGCATACACGTCACACAAGTTCCTGAAACGCCCTGCGGTCTGCCCTCCAGCAGCATGGCGGAGGGATTGGGCACTTCGTGGAGTCCGCTGTCCTGCATCTCAAATACGCCGATCTCGTTGGTAGAGCCGTAGCGGTTCTTCACCGCACGCAGCAGCCGGTAAGAGAGATTGCGTTCTCCCTCAAAATACAGCACAGTGTCCACAATGTGCTCCATGACTTTCGGGCCGGCAATGGCACCGTCCTTGTTCACATGGCTGACGATCCAGATGGGGATATCCAGCTGCTTTGCCGTGTGCATAAACAGATTGGTGCACTCCCGCACTTGGGTAAGGCTGCCGGGGCTGGAGGAGATGTCCTCCAGATGCATGGTCTGGATGGAGTCGATGATGACGATCTCCGGCTTGCTGGCTGCGATGGTGTCGCAGATGCTCTGGGCATCCGTCACCGTCAGCAGATAGAGCTGCGCCGTGTTCACTCCAAGGCGCTGCGCCCGCAGCTTGATCTGCTTGGCGGATTCCTCGCCGGATACATAGAGCACCGTGTGCGCCTCACCGAAATACTGGCAGATCTGGAGCAGCAGCGTGCTCTTACCGATGCCGGGTTCTCCGCCCAGCAGGACGATCGACCCCCGCACCAGACCGCCGCCCAGCACCCGATCCAGCTCCCCTACACCGGTGTGATAGCGCACATCGGCGGAGGTGTCCACGTCCTGTAGCTCCTGAATCTTCTCGGACAAGTCCACCGGTTTCCGGCGGCCGTTTCCCACCGCCTGCGTGGGCAGCGGGACATCCTCTTCCAGGGTATTCCACGCCCCGCAGGAGGGGCACTTTCCGTTCCACTTGGCGCTCTCGTAACCGCATTCCGTACAGCGGTAGATGGTCTTTGGTTTTGCCATAGGGATTCTCCTTTGCCGTAATGGGATACTTCTATTATACCATAAACAGGCGGGCGTTTCAAGGTTCGGGCGAGTTTGCGAAAAAGCGCAGCCCCACGCTACAGGGCTGCGCATTTTTCACTTGGTTCCATTCAAATACTGGTTCAATCCGGCGAACACCGTGAACGCCACCTGCTGCTGATACTCCTCCGTTTCCAGCAGCGCAGCCTCCTCCGGATTGGAGAGGAATCCGCACTCCACCATGACGGTAGGATTCTCGCTGAAATAGCACAGGTACAATTCTTTTCCGCACTGCTTGATCTCTCTGGTGTTCTCCGGCTGGAGCTGCGCCACAAAGGTATCTTGCAAGGTCTGCGCCAGCGCACCGCTGCCTCTGACGTTATCCGAATAGAACATCTGTGCGCCGGAATACGCCGGATCGGTGAACTGGTTCTGATGGATGGAGATACAGATGGCGTTGTCGTACCGGTTGAACAGTTCCAGCCGGTTGTCCATGTCCGAACTCTTCTGGCTGGCAATGCCCTCTATGCCGTCGTCGTGGATGCTGCGGTCTGTGTCCCGTGTCACCTCCACGGTGTAGCCCTCCATTTGCAGCAGATCCCGCAGGCACAGCAGAATATGCAGATTGATGCCCTTTTCCGGCACACCGTTGACGGAAGAACAGCCCCCGTCCATTCCGCCGTGTCCGGCATCCAGAATAATGATGGGCGGTTCTTCCTCCGGCATCGCCATGGTAGAAACCGCCTGACGAATGCGTGTGCCCCCAAAGTAAATTGCCGCAACGCTGACACCGCAGACCGTCAGCAAAACCGCCGTGCGTTTGGCAATGGATTTCCACGTGCATTTCATAGTACACCCTCCCGTTTTTGGTATAGTCTATGCCGCACAGGAAAAAGATATGCCCTCCCGAAAATCGGGAGGACATCCTCTTTCCGCCAGTCCGCACAAAGAACGCTACCGGCGCTTCCGGTATTGCAGCTCCGCCGGATCAAACCCCGCCAGCGTCAGGCGGTAGGAGATCCAGACCGCTGCCGGCGGAATGAGATTCAGCACAGCGAGGATAATCACCTGCGGCCAGCGCAGCAGAGAGACCTGCACATCAATGCTCATGATATTGCAGAGCTGCCAGAACGCCGCATCCAGCAGCTTATACCACCGAAAAAAGGTGTCCGGCAGCACGCCGGCACGTGCCAGAATCAGAGCAATCCCCAGCAGCAGATACGGCAGCCCGATCATGGCGCTGAAGAGCAGCCCCCGGCGTGCGGTATCCTCCCGTTTGCTCCGCTGATCCTCCCTGCCGCGCCGCACGGCAAAGTTCACGCACAGGCAGATCAGCACGCCGATGGTGCAGATAGTGCTGACCGCCCGAACAGGCGTTCCGTGGAATACCGCCAGCGTCAGCGTCAGAAACAGACAGAGCGCCTCAGCAAACAGATAGTAGCCCGCCGCTCTCGCAAAATTTTTCAATTCCATAAAATACCTTTTTCGGGGAAAACTAACAGCCATGCCGCCGCATATTCTGCACAGATAGCGGGAATTCTAAGGAAGCAGACGCCAAGCGTCTGTTTCAAAAAGGAAGGAAGTGTCCGCAAATGCTGGAGCCGCAGGAGCGAACCCTGCTCAACGGATTCTACAAAAACGCCTCCGTGGGCGCAGATGCCACCGTCAACATTCTGGACAAGGTCACCCATCCCGACCTGCGGGAGGAGCTTTGCACCCAGCTGGAGTACTACCGCAAGCAGAAGCAGGAGATCTGCCGGCAGATGCAGGAGGCATACGCCATGCCGCAGGAACAGGGCGCTATGGCAAAATTCTGTGCCAACGTCAGCCTGCAAATGCGCTGTATGGGAAATCAGAGCAACAGCAACATCGCCAAACAGATGCTGGAGGGCACCAACATGGGCGTCATCCAGCTCACACAGCTCATGCACCGCTGTCCCGATGTGCCGGAAAAGCTCCGGCGGCAGGGCAGCGAAATTGTACGCCGGGAAGAGGCGTACATGGAGCGCCTGAAGCCCTATTTATAAGGAGGGGATTCCATGAAACAGGAGAAAAAGCCGTCCGCCGGCAGACACACCGGCACAGAGGCAGAGATGAAGATCTACACCCCCCACACCGCCGAACAGAAAGCCGGCGCACCGTCCGCTGTGATTTCCGATCAGGCACCGGTGCGAATCTACCAGCGTCCATTTAAGCCGAACCAGCCCACCTCACCGCTGGGTTAACTGAACCATCTTTTGAATCTGTCTTTTCATCAAAACAGCGGCTGCTTTGTCCCGGTCAAGGGGCAGAAGCAGCC
>NZ_FR897992.1:3788-7732 GCF_000437175.1 Ruminococcus sp. CAG:330
TTTCCGAGCCATATGCCTCTGCTCGAAAAGGCAGCCGCTCAATGCTTCTCTTGCGTTCCGGCACAATCTGCGCACACCCCGTAGAGAACCGTCTTGGTGTGATCCACGGTGAATCCGTGGTGTTCCAGCAGATGCTGGTTCAGCTGATCCAGATACGTACAGCTCACGTGGAACAATTTGCCGCAGCAGGTGCATTTCAGGTGAAAATGCTCATGGCACGCCTCCGCCTGTTCCGGCAAAAACTGATAGCACGCCCCGCATTTCTCATCCAGCACGTACTTCCGCACGGCGCCATCCTCCACCAGCTGCTCCAGATGGCGATAGACGGTGGCAGTTCCCACCGGTGTGCCGCTATCCTGCAAGTGGCGGACGATCTCACCCACGGTGGTGTGGCGTGTCCCGCAGCTGCGCAGATATTCCAGAATATATTCCCGCTGTTTGGTTTTATAACCCGCTGTTCGTCCCATGCGACCTCATTCCAATGCTTATACCAGAGTTACCTTTTTCATGATCTGCGGCTTCAGTGGCTTGTCGCTGTAGTCGGTCTCTGTGCTGGCGATCTCGTCTACCACTTCCATGCCGGAAACGACCTTGCCGAATGCGGCATACTGACCGTCCAGATGGGGCGCATCCTCATGCATGATAAAGAACTGAGAGCCGGCAGAGTTGGGATCCATCGCACGAGCCATGGACAGCACGCCGCGGGTGTGCTTGAGGTCGTTCTTTACGCCGTTGGCAGCAAATTCGCCCTTGATGTGCCAGCCCGGGCCGCCGGTGCCGTTGCCCTTGGGACAGCCGCCCTGAATCATGAAGCCGGGGATGACACGGTGGAATGTCAGGCCGTCATAAAAGCCCTGCTTCACCAGCTTTTCGAAGTTCTCGCAGGAGATCGGGGCGATCTCCGGATACAGCTCGATCTCGATCTTCTTTCCGTTTTCCATTTCGATAACTACCATTTTGATTATCTCCTATCTGTGGGGCAGATGCCCGCATTCTTTTCTCCATTGTACCACATTTGGCGCAGAAATGCAAGGGCGGATTTCAGACGAAAAATCTTTGAGCTTTATAAATATGCGGTATCACAAAAATTTTCGTGGAGAAACCAAAAGAATCGGGATTTGTTTGACTCGTCAGGCTGCTCCAGCTGAGCGCAGCTGGCGAGGTGTTCTTAGAGGGCACGTGCCCTCTAAGTCGCCGTCCGCAGACGGCGAAATCCCTGCGCCATGCTTTCGGTGCGCGGAGAAGGTGGGTGAGAAAAGCGCCAGCTTTTCGAGGGCGGAGCGAACAAGACCGCTCCGCCCTGTGTCCCGTTTGCTGTTTCTTGATTTTGAAAATATTCCGCCGAAACATTTTCGCCACCCGTGCACAAAAAATTCCGAATCATTCACATTCTAATATAGAAAAAACGCAAATTTTGTGGTATGATGGAGAAAATCAGACTGGCTTTTTGCACCCCAAAAGCCTTGGAGAGGAGATTTTTGATTATGCAAAATTATGTCATTACCATTACCCGCCAGTTCGGAAGCGGCGGAAGAGATATCGCCCTTGCTGTGGCAAAAGAGCTGGGTATTCCCATGTACGACCGCAGCAACATCGAAAAAGAGGCACAGGCTATGGACGAGAGCCTGTGTTCCCTGGTGCAGCTCACCGAAAAGGGCATCACCGGCTACTACCAGATGGCATATCCGCTGGGCGTGGGCAGCAGCCTGAAGCAGGACCGCATGTTCGAAGTGCAGAGCCAGCTGGTCATGCAGCACGCCGAACAGGAGAACTGCGTCATTCTGGGACGCTGCGCCGACTACCTGCTGCGGGAGCGGGACAACGTCATCCGCTGCTACATCTTTGCTCCCTATCAGGCACGCATCGTCCGCAGCATCCACACGCTGGGCTGCACCGCTGCGGAACCCCAGCGCATCATCGAAGAGGTGGACAAGGCACGGGCGGAGTACTACCGCACCCACACCGGCTGCGAAGTCAACAACACCCGCTATCGGGACATCTTCCTTAACAGCAGCCTGCTGGGCATCGAGGGTTCTGCAAAGCTGCTGGTAGAGGCAGCCCGACACAAGTTCCACCTCCCCGAAACAACAGAGAAATAAGAACCTGTCTTCACAAGCGTATACACGTGTCTTTTCGGCAAATTTTGTTGCATACTGCGTGAAAAATACTTGCCAGGCGACAGCCCGCCTGCGTATTTTTGCCTTGTCTGCAACAAAATTATGCTCGAAAATCCACATATATTTCTTGTGAAGACAGGTTCTAAAATCCGCCCGCACATTTTCCCGTGTGCCGCATATGCTGGCACTGAGGTGATTTGTGTGAAAAAGCAACGCATTTGCAGTACATGGCTCGGGCTGCTCTGGGTGATTTTTGCGGGCACGCTGCTCCACTTCGTTTACGGCTGGACGGGAGAAAACCGGGTTGTGGGACTCTATGCCCCCGTCAGCGAGAGCAGCTGGGAACACCTGAAGCTCCTGTTTACGCCCTTTCTCATCTACACCATCGCCGAATACTTCTGGCTCGGCAAACAATATCGTGGATATCTGCTGGTCCGTGCCGAGGGCGTGTGGCTGGGGATGCTGACGATTCTGTCCTCGTTCTACACCTACCGGGGGATTCTGGGATTCCACTGCCTGCCGCTGGACATTCTCACATTTTTGGCAGGTGCCGGTGTTTGTGCACGGTTCTGCCACCGCCGGCTGGAACGGGCACAGGGCAGCAACTGGCTGGGGCTGGCAATTCTTGCGGCGACACTGCTGGCGTTCGGCGTATTCTCCGAAGCTCCGCCGCAGTTCGGGATGTTTCTCCCGCCGGATGCCGTGGCACTCATTCAATGACGCTATCACCAAAATTTCACCCGCTTCGCTTGCAGCTGACAAAATTTTATGCTATGATAATTTTAACGTAAAAATAAAAGGAGGCATCCTATGGAAGAGCAAAAGAAGCCACGGAAACCAGTCATCTCCTATTGGATCATCGCACTGTGTATTTTCCTGCTGCTACAGGCATTCGTATTTCCCAACCTGTTCAACGGACGTGTCAAGGAAGTAGGATACGACACCTTCATCAGCATGACGGAAAACAAGGAGATCGGTTCGGTTCAGATCGAATCCAGCCAGATCACCTTCACCGACAAGGATGAGAAACAGATCTACCGCACCGGCGTGCTGAACGATCCGGATCTCATCTCCCGTCTGTACGACTCCGGCGCAAAATTCGAGGCAGAGATCGACAACGGCACCAGTCCTCTGCTGTACATCCTGATCACCTGCGTGCTGCCCATTGCCCTGATGCTGCTGGTGTTCTACTTCTTCAACAAGAAGATGGCGCAGCGCATGGGCGGTGACGGCGGTTCGATGATGTTCGGCATGGGCAAGAGCAATGCCAAGGTCTACGTCAAGTCCACCACCGGCATCAAGTTTCAGGATGTCGCCGGCGAAGAGGAGGCAAAGGAGCTGCTGGCGGAGATCGTGGACTATCTCCACAAGCCGGAGCGCTATAAAGAAATCGGCGCATCCATGCCAAAGGGTGCGCTGCTGGTAGGTCCTCCCGGTACCGGTAAGACCCTGCTGGCGAAGGCAGTCGCCGGCGAGGCAAACGTGCCGTTCTTCTCCATCTCCGGTTCGGAGTTCGTAGAAATGTTCGTGGGTATGGGCGCTGCCAAGGTGCGTGACCTCTTCAAGCAGGCAAACGAAAAGGCGCCGTGTATCGTCTTTATCGACGAGATCGACGCCATTGGTAAAAAGCGTGACGGCGGACAGTTCGGCGGCGGCAACGACGAGCGGGAACAGACCCTGAACCAGCTGCTGACCGAGATGGACGGCTTCGACGGCTCCAAGGGCGTTGTCATTCTGGCAGCGACCAACCGTCCGGAATCCCTCGACCCTGCGCTGCTCCGTCCGGGACGGTTCGACCGCCGTATTCCTGTTGAGCTGCCAGACCTG
>NZ_FR897993.1:0-1106 GCF_000437175.1 Ruminococcus sp. CAG:330
CGGCACACTGACCATCAGCGGTACAGGGGCGATGAAGGAGTATTATGGTTCTGACAATAGCCCTGCATACTACAATTATAAAATAAAAAAAGTTGTGATTGAAAATGGCATCACAAGTATTGGAGCTTATGCGTTTTCCAGTTGCAGCAACTTAACAGACATCACGATTCCAGATAGTGTCACAAGCATCGGATATGGTGCGTTTTCCGGTTGCAGCAGCTTAACAGACATCACGATTCCAAGTAGTGTCAAAAGCATCGGAGCTAATGCGTTTTCCGATTGCACCGGCTTAATTAGCATCACCATTCCAAAGAGTGTCACAAGCATCGGGGATGATGCGTTTTCTGGCACACCTTGGTTAACAAACAAACAGCAGGATACCCCGCTTGTGATCGTAAATGGGATATTGATCGATGGAACAACTTGTTCTGGAAAAGTAACGATTCCGGACGGAGTCACAAGAATCGGAAGTTCTGCGTTTTTCAATTGCACCGGCTTAACCAGCATCACCATTCCAAGTAGTGTCACAAGCATTGGATGGAGTGCATTTTCTGGTTGCGACAATTTGACCGAGGTGCTTCTTGAAGGCGGCTCTACGCTGACAAACGAAAATTGGTTGCACCAATTTAGCAAGCATCGAAATTCCGAGTAGTGTCACAAGCGTTGGAGATGGTGCGTTTCAGGATTGCATCAATTTAACAGACATCACGATTTCAGAGAGTGTCACAAGCATCGGAAATTATGCGTTTTGGGGTTGCAGCGACTTGACAAGCATCACAATTCCAAAGAATGTCACAAGCATCGGAAATGGTGCGTTTCAGTTTTGCAGCAGCTTGACAGGTATCACGATTCCAGAAGGTGTTAAAAGCATCGGAGATTCTGCGTTTTCCAATTGCACTGGCTTAACCAGCATCAACATTCCAAAGAGTGTCACAAGCATCGGAGATTATGCGTTTTCTGACTGCAATAAATTGCCTGAAATTACGGTTTCCTGCGATTCTACGCTGACAAAAGACGCTTTCGGAGATGCATCTGAGAAGGTAAAGTATCGTCATTCTCTCGTCAAAACTGATGCCAAGGATGCGACTTACACCGAAGCCGGAAAC
>NZ_FR897994.1:0-1504 GCF_000437175.1 Ruminococcus sp. CAG:330
ACGATAGCAGGAGCACGTGGATTGGCAGCTGCAACCATTTACAGAAAGGAAAAACAATGAACATCACAGTATATCTTGGAGCTTGCGGGGGAAATGACATTTCGCTGAAGCATGCCGTCAGAGCATTTGGCACATGGATCGGGACGAGCGGGAACACGCTGATTTATGGCGGTTCCCGAACGGGTCTGATGGGCGAGATCGCAGAAAGCACCCTGCAGGCCGGCGGAAAGGTCATTGGTGTGGAACCGCAGTTTTTCGTGGAGCGGGAATTTCAGTACGATGGTCTGACGCAATTGATTGTCACAGCGGATATGTCTCAGCGAAAAGCGAAGATGATCGAGCTTGGAGATGCATTTCTGGCGTTTCCGGGCGGCACGGGAACGCTGGAGGAGATTTCGGAGATCATGTCCAGGGTATCCCTGAATCAGCTCTCCGCTCCCTGTATCCTCTATAATTGGAACGGCTATTACGACAGCCTGAAAGCGCTGCTGCGCCACATGACCGAAACCGGTCTGTCCTCGGAAAGACGGCAGAAAGGCATCTTTTTTGCGGAGAATCTAGCGGAGATTCAGAGCATTCTCACGGATGCGTGGCAGACAGCAGGCGCACAGGAACCCATGGAAAAGAAGGTTTTACAATGATACAAGATATTTTTCCCCATCAGTTTCACAATGCCTATGAGGCAGACGCACAGCCGGATGCGGACAGCATTGTCCTCTCCTTTTGCGGCAAGCAGGTTCTGACCGGAAAGGGCGCTCTCCCCACGGTGGCACAGCTTCCGGACTGTCCGCTGCGTTATTTGTTCCGCATTGACAACTGCCGCTATTTTCTGGCGCAGGAGGAGCTGCCGGAGCAGGCGGGGCTGACCTATCGGGAGATACGGGAGATCCGTGGAGATGCGTCGCTTCCCAAGTTTCAGCGCTACGGCGTGATGACGGGAAAGCATCTGGCAGACTGGTATCGGGACAACCGGTTCTGCGGCAGATGCGGCAAGCCCATGCACCACTCGCTGGCGGCACGTGCTATGGTGTGCGATGCCTGCAACAACCACGTGTACCCGAAGATCATGCCGGCGGTGATCGTGGGCGTGATTCGTGGGGATTCGCTGCTGCTGACCAAGTACCGCACGGGTATCTCTTATAACGCACTGGTCGCCGGATTCACAGAGATCGGGGAGACGCTGGAGGAAACTGTAGCACGGGAGGTGCTGGAGGAAACCGGCGTGCAGGTCAGGAACATCCGCTATTACCGGTCGCAGCCGTGGGGTATTGCCAGCGACATCCTCGCCGGATTCTACTGCGAGGCAGACGGCAGCGGTGAGATTCGCATGGATGCTTCGGAACTGAAATATGCGGCGTGGGTCAAGCGGGAGGAGATCGAGCTTCAGCCGGATGACGCCAGCCTGACCAATGAGATGATGCAAATGTTTCGGGATGGAAAAATCCACGCCGGGGATCTGCGGAAATAAGAGCTCATGTTCATAGGCGTCTATCTACGTCTTTTC
>NZ_FR897995.1:0-2319 GCF_000437175.1 Ruminococcus sp. CAG:330
CTTCAGAGTCTGATAGGAAAAAGAAAACAAACGCCTAAGAGCTTATGTTCATAGCGAAAAAATGATATAATAGGAAAAATGAAAAAAGAATGTGAAGCAACAAATTACGAAAGTGATTTGACAGACGAGCAATGGGAAGCAATCCAAGAATTCTTTCCATCCGGAAATAAAAGCAAATATCATAAGAGATCATTGGTAGAAGCAGTGCTGTATATCGTAAAGACAGGCTGCCAGTGGAGAATGCTGCCGCATGACTATCCGCCGCATGATACGGTATGGAGTTTTTATCGCCGAGCAAGAAATAACGGCGTATGGGACAAAATAATGGGAAATCTCCTGTGTATATGATTATGATTTCTCATGCTGCTACGCTCTTAAAACGCTTATGAACACAGGCTCTGAAAGCATTCTATTGGAAATCTTGGGGTGTCGTGTCTGCATTTTTCAAGAAAACGCTGTTTTTCCATGGTGAAGTCTCTCCAAAAAAGTAGAATAATACAATTATCTGCGGGAATAGTATTAGAGTTATTCCGCATAAAGGAATATAATATAAAATAGCACAGGTTTACAACATCTGTAAACTGAAAATGAATATTCTATATAAAAGTTATCAAAAAAGTACAGGAGGAAAATACTATGAAAAACAACAACCCACAGTGGCTTGAAAATGCAGTATTCTATGAAATCTATCCTCAGAGCTATAAGGATACAAATGCAGACGGTATAGGTGATCTTGCAGGTATGACAGAGAGCCTGCCTTATATCAAAAGTATAGGTTGCAATGCAATCTGGATAAATCCATGCTTTGAATCACCTTTCTTTGATGCAGGCTACGATATTTCAAACTACAAAAAAGTTGCTCCCAGATATGGCACGAATGAAGACCTGAAACGTTTCTTTGAAGAAGCACACAAACTCGATATTCATGTTATTCTCGACCTCGTTCCGGGTCATACTTCCATTGAGCATCAGTGGTTCAAGGAGTCTATGAAGATTGACAGAAATGAATTTACAGACAGATATATCTGGACAGATTCCGTATGGGAGGATGCAAGTGGAATTGAGAACATCACAGGCTCTATAAGAGGAATTTCCGACAGAGATGGCACTTGTGCGGCAAATTTCTATACCATTCAGCCGGCACTGAATTATGGTTTTGCAAATCCTACAAAGCCATGGATGCAGGCTGTAGATGCCCCCGGTCCGATGGCAACAAGAGAGGCTATGAAAGATGTTATGCGTTTCTGGCTGAATATGGGTTGCGACGGTTTCCGTGTAGATATGGCACAGTCACTTGTAAAGGGAGATACGGACAGCAAGGCTACAATTGCACTCTGGCAGGATTTCAGAGCATTTCTGAATCAAGAATTTCCTGAGGCTGCTATGATTTCTGAATGGGGTCAGCCGGATAAATCTCTTATGGGTGGTTTTCACATGGATTTTCTGCTGCATTTCGGCCCTTCACATTACAATGATCTTTTCCGTGTGGAAGAACCCTTTTTCTCCAGAAAGGGAACAGGTGATGCATCTGAGTTTGTAAAGACATATGAAGAAAACTATGCAAAAACAGAAGGCAAAGGACTTATCTGTATACCATCAGGCAATCATGATATGTCCAGAATTTCTCAGCGTCTTGACAAGAAAGAAATAAAGCTTGCTTTTTCATTCATTCTCACAATGCCCGGTGCTCCTTTTATTTATTATGGTGATGAAATCGGAATGCGTCACCTTGAAGGTGCAAAGTCAGTTGAGGGCGGTTTTGAGAGAACAGCATCACGTTCACCTATGCAGTGGAATAGCTCTGTAAATGCGGGATTTTCTGCAGCAGACCCTGAGGATCTTTATATTCCTATCGATTCAGATGTCAACCGTCCTACAGTTGAAAAGGCTGTAAATGATCCTGATTCAATTTATAATGAAGTAAGAAAGCTTATAGAGCTCAGACAAGCACACTCAGCACTCAAGAGCAACGGAAAGATTGAATTTCTCTATGCTGAAAAGAATGCATATCCGCTTGTATATCGCCGATACGATGATAATGAAAGTATAATCGTTGCAATAAATCCGTCATCAAACGCAGCTTCATGCAGAATCTCTGGACTCAATATCAAGGAAATTCTCTATACCAATGGAGATGCGGCAGATATAACAGACGAAGTTCTGACAGTGCCAGCAGAAAGTGTTTCTGTATTTTCAGTATAAGATACAGTAAATATGGCATAGGATATGGTGCAACATCTGTAAAGACCCTGTGAAAAAATCTCTGTAAATTCAACAACAGTGAGAACCCGTCTTCACAAGCGTATACAAGTGTCTTTT
>NZ_FR897996.1:0-1784 GCF_000437175.1 Ruminococcus sp. CAG:330
TTTTGTTCCGGCTGCCGTTTCTTATTTGTTAGATGCCTCCAGATGCTTTAAGATGAAGTCGTGAACTTTCTCCGGACGAATGCCCAGCACCAGACCGAATTCCTGATACACCCGATTCTCTGCGGCATACATAGCGCTCTCATCGGCAGAGGAGAGTTTGTGTCCGGCGTGCTTTTTACGCTCCTGTTCCTGATGCAGTGTCCGCATCATGCGGATGATCTCCCGATTGTCGTCGCCACCGAGAACTGTGTGGAACTGGTTCCGGCGTTCCCGGCTGTTGGTGCACCACGCTTCTTCCGACTCTGCGGGAATCTCGTCGATCAGGTGGTAGATCTCCTCTTTGGTCAGCAGCGGCCGCAGGCGCATTTCTGCGTGTTCCACTGGCACATAATAGGTGGAGTTTTTGCTGTCCAGCGGCTGTAATTTATAGTACTGGATTTCCTGTATGCCGTCTGGGGATTGGGTTTCCTGACCAATGACACGGCAGACGCCGGAGCCGGCGTAAGAAACATAGTCGTCTGGTTGGTAGGTGTGTTTGTCTGTGGTTTCCATAAAATGCAGCCTTCCTTTCAAGGTTTTTTCTTTGTTTTTCTTTCTTTTTCAATTATACCACAATCTGACAGGAAATTCCAGAGGGATTTTCGCCAAAAACACCGCTGATAAAATTGTGCACTATTTCAGAATTTTGCCCGCCGTTTCGGTGCATTTCGCTAAATTTCGGATTTTTTTGAAAAGAATTGCAGTTGGTACAATTCTGAAAAACTAAACTGCTATAATGGAACCAGAATCAAAGAGAAACCGAAATGCCCTTCCGGGCGTTTGCCGGAGGCGGTCAAAAAGGAAAGGAGAAACATCATGACAACCCAGAAAGAACAGAACAGACAGAATCTTTCCGCCATGTCCAACGAAGAACTGTGCATATTGGTGCAGCAGGGAAATCAGGATGCCCAGGCGCAGCTGCTGCTGCAGAATGACGGCATGATCCACACCATCGCATGGCGGGAGCGGAAGCGGTACGCCTACCTTTCCCTGGAGCTGGAGGATTTGTGGGCAGCCGGACAGCTGGGGCTGCTGCGGGCGGCAAAGCTGTTTCGGGAGTCCTGTGATGTCCGGTTTGCCACCTATGCATGGATTCACGTGCGGCAGGCGGTGCAGCGGGAGATCATGAACAACGGTATGGTGGTACGGATTCCCGTTCATCTCCATGACCGGCTCCACAGGATGATGCTCTACCGTGATCCGTTTTCCGGCGTGGACTACCAGAAGCTGGCGGCGCAGATGACAGAGGATTCCGAGAACGGCGTGACCGTGACAGCGGCAGAAGTGCACGAGTGCGTCTGTCAGGTGGAACCCATGTCGGCGCTGCGAAGCCTGAACGAGATGGTGGCGCTGGACGGTTCAACGGAACGGCAGGAACTGCTGGCAGACCAGAACGTGGAAAATCCGGAGGAAATCGCAAGCCGCCGGCTTTTGATCGAAACGCTGATGGCACAGCTGGACGAGCGGGAGCGCCGGATCATCACCATGCGCTATGGGCTGGACGGTATGCCAGAGCGCACGCTGGAAGAGGTGGGAAAAACCTTTCAGGTGAGTAAGGAGCGTGCACGGCAGCTGGAACAGCGTGCGATGCGGAAGCTGCAATGCTGGGGTGCAAAGAATCGAATGGCGCTGGAAGTGTGAGAGGAGAGAGATGCGCTTCATAGGGGCACGGGAAACCGTGTCCTTTTGTTTTGCAGGGACAGCTAATCCCGTTGAAAACGTTCCACCGGAACGTTTTCAAAATC
>NZ_FR897997.1:0-16400 GCF_000437175.1 Ruminococcus sp. CAG:330
ACCTCGCCAGCTGCGCTCAGCTGGAGCAGCCTGACGGGGTAACGGTTCTGAAATCAGTTTGTTCCGGCACGAAGATTTTACGTTTCAGAGTTTGAATATTTTTCGTTGGCTGAAATTTATATGCTTTTCTTTCTGATTTCGTTTGCTTCTCAACAATCACTCTGAAAACGACACAATTTCCGTTTCGGGATAATAGTGCATCAGGATCTTCCGCCAGTCTGCGCCGTCTTTCGCCATGGCGTTTGCGCCGTACTGGCTCATCCCCACGCCGTGCCCGAAGCCCCTTGTGGTAAAGGTGAACTTCCCGTCAGCGCAGGCGACCGTGAAAGCGGCGGAGCGCAGTGCCAGCGCATCCCGCACCTCCTGCCCCGTGCAGGTCTGTCCGCAGACGGTGAGCGTCTGCACCGTTCCGGCGTCGGTGGTGCTGACGATGCGAAACCAGTCCGCCGGCGCTGTGTCCCAGTCCGCATCCGGCAGCAGCCCGGCGAGCTGCGTCTGCAATTCCTGCGCTGTAAAGTCCGCCGTTTCCAGATAGCGTGGAGCGGTGGTGTCGGCACTGCTGTCCACGGAGACCAGATAGGGGACGCTTGCGCCCCACACGTTTTCGGCGCTCTCTGTCTTGCCGGCGGACATGGAGCAGAATGCGGCGACAATGGGCGAGCCGCCGGACTCCAGCACGTAGGGCAGCACCTCGTCCACGGCATCGCAGATTTTGGCGTAGCTTGTCTGGAAGCTGTCGCCGTAGTACTGCCGGGCCTGATTCTCCGTGAAGCACGCCTGATACTGGCTGCTGTCGTTGGAGAAGTCCGCCCCGCAAAGCTCCGGCGTGGGCTGTTCCTGTTCCAGAAGATGCTGCCGTTCGGCGTAGGTGTGGGCGGCGACCGCCTGCGCCTTGAGCGCCTCCGGCTCAAAGGTGGCGGGCATCTCGGCGCACACCGCCCCGATCACGTAGTCCCGCACAGAAATTTCCGCCACCCTGCCGCTGGTGATGTCCAGCATCCGGTAGCTCCGGCACAGGGACGCTGCCGGTCTGGCGGCGGCGGTCACGGGCGTTGCGGTCTGTGTCACTGCCGTTGCCACAGGCGGGGAATCCGGCACGGGAGCAAGTCCCAGACACCTCGCCGGAACGACGGTGATGAGAAACAGAATGCCGGTAAATACGCCCAGAATCATCAGATATTTTTTCATTGTCGCCACGCTCTTTCTGTTGGAGGTCAAAGCCGGTTTCGTATTCGGAGATCAGAATGAAAAAATGCGAAAGGCTCTCAGAGAAATGATTGACAGATGCGCCGGTTTCGTGTATAATATAAGTTACGGATGGCGCAGACTGCATGATTTGGGCAACACCACACAAAGCTTGTGCGTAAGATGCGCAGTTCGATTTTTTGGCAGATCACATAGAAATTCCGCAGGCATACTGTCGTATGTCAAGGGATTTCTGTGTGATATGGCGGAAAATCGGCAAGCAGATTGCGTGCAAAGCCCTCAGGCGGGCTTTGTGCTGTGCTGCCCTTGCAATGTGACTTCTGGAGTCTGGCTGCACACTGCATGTCGAACCAGACGGGCTTCGCTTCGGCGGAGCGCTGCGGTGTGCGGACTGACGGAACGCATTCGGTCTGTTCGGCTTTTCCCGGACAGATCTTCACAACCCAAATAAGGAGGCAATCGCTATGACACCGCAACTGATCTATAACCAAAGCATTGAGGAATCGGATATCCATAACTTATGCAGAGATTTGGAACAGTATTCTGCAATTGAACCGAAATACTACGAGAGATTTGATGTCAAGCGTGGCCTGCGCAATGCGGACGGCTCCGGTGTGATCGCCGGAATTACGCGGATTTGTAACGTGCACGGCTATGTAATGAACGAAGGAGAACGCCAGCCCATTCCGGGACAGCTGATTTACCGGGGTTATGATATCAATGACCTGATCGAGAACGCCGAACGGGAAGACCGCTATGTCTTTGAGGAAGTGGTCTACCTGCTGCTGTTCGGCATGCTGCCGGATGCCAAGGAGCTGGAGATCATGACCCGCTCTCTCAGTGCACGCCGGGAGCTGCCGCCGGGATTTCTGGTGGACTCCATCATGCAGTCGCCCTCGAACAACATTATGAACAAACTGGCTCGGAGCATCCTCTCCCTGTATTCCTATTCGGACATCACCGAGAATACCACCATCGAGGATGAAATGCGCATCGCACTGGATCTCATCGCCAAAATGCCCATCCTTATGGACGGCGCATATCAGGCAAAGCGCCACAAGTACGACAATGCCAGCATGATCATGCACCCCCTCCGGCCGGACGAAAATACGGCGCAGTCGATCCTCTCTCTCATCCGGAACGACCGTGTCTACACCAAGGAGGAGGCACAGCTGCTGGACGTGCTCCTTGCCATTCACGCAGACCACGGCGGCGGAAACAACTCCACCTTTGCCTGCCGTGTGGCGACCTCTTCGGGCACAGATCCCTTTGCAGCGTACACCTCTGCCATCAACTCCCTCAAGGGCCCCCGCCACGGCGGCGCCAACATCAAGGTCATCCAGATGCTGGACGACATCAAGGCGCACGTCAAACACTGGGAGGACGAGGGCGAGGTGGCAGACTACCTCACCAAGATCCTCAGGAAGGAAGCAAACGACGGCTCCGGTCTGATCTACGGCATGGGACACGCTGTCTACACCCTGTCTGACCCCCGTGCCGTCATCCTCAAGCGGAAGGCAATGGCGCTGGCAGAGGGCAAGGAGATCGAGCGGGAGTTCCGCCTGCTGGATCTCATCGAGAAGCTGACACCGGAGCTGATGCGCACCGTGCGTGGCAGCGACAAGGTGGTCTGCGCCAATGTGGATATGTATTCCGGTCTGGTTTACCGGATGCTGGGCATTCCGGACGAGCTGTTTACCCCCCTGTTCGCCACAGCACGGATGGTGGGCTGGTCTGCGCACCGGATGGAGGAGATCCTCACCGGCAAGCGGATCATCCGGCCGGCTTACAAGGCAATCGCAAAGCCCAAGGAGTATGTGCCGCTATGCGATCGGGACTGATAAACGCCGGAGTGCGGCGGCGGCTGCGGCTGTCCGCCGCATTTTGCCTATCTCTGTGCCTGCTGTGCAGCCTGCTCACCGGCTGTACGCTGGGGGCATCGGTGGACTCCATGCTGAAGCCGCCCAGCCTGAGCAAGGAGCAGCAGCAGATCTACCGGGCACTGCAGGACGCTGCCGGCACCGGCATCACCTTGCAGTATCCCCGCTCCGGCGCTTACCTGTCCGCCTTTACTGTCGTGGATCTGGACGCTGACGGGGAGGACGAGGCGCTGGTGTTCTACAAAAAGACCAACTTCACCGCCACGGAAAACAGTCTGCGCCTGAACGTCCTGGATCAGGTGAACGGCAAGTGGATGTCCGTCTGCGACTATCCGGCGGACGGCGCAGAGATCGAACGTGTGGTCATCCAGCCGCTGGGGGCAAGCCCCAAGAACCGCATTCTCATCGGCTACAGCAGTGTAGACCAGTCGGACAAATCCCTCAGCGTCTACACCTACGGGGACAGCGGGCTGACCGCCCTGTTCCAGACTCCCTACACCATGTTCGATGTGGCGGATCTGGATGCGGACAGTTTGCAGGAGCTGCTGGTGCTCAGCCGTGCCACAGACAGCGCCGCGGCATCTGCCGCCCTGTACCGCATGGATCAGGAGGCGGTGTCGGATGCGGGAAAGCTGGAGCTGCGCTGCGGCTTTTCGGATTATAGCCAGGTGCTCTACGGCAGGCTCGCCGGCGGGAGCATCGGCATTTACATTGACGGGCAGAGCGGCCCGACGGCAGTGCAGACGGAGATCCTCTGTACCGACAGCGACAGCGGTGCCCTGTGCTACGCCCTGCCGGACAGCGCCACCGTGGCGGCAACTGCCCGCAGCGCCGGCTACCTCTCCATGGATGTGGACGGGGACGGTTCGGTGGAGATTCCGGTACAGCAGCCCTTCCCCGGCTATGACGACAGCTCTTCGGAGCAGGTGCGCCTGACACGCTGGCTGAGTGTATCGGGCAGCGCCCTCACGGAGCGGATGCGCAGCTATTATAGCCTCAGCGACGGCTGTCTGTTCATTCTGCCGGAGAGCTGGTACGGCACGGTGACGGCGGTGACCGATGCCCTCACGGGGGACATTGTGTTCTGCCGCTATGACGGGGCGATCTCCGACCATATGGCGGAGCTTCTGCGGTACGGCGCTGTCCACGATCAGGAGGAGCAGGACGACCGGACGGCGAACGGCTACCAGCTGCTGCGCTCCNNNCCAGCTGCTGCGCTCCCGGGGCAAGACGGCGTATTATATGCGGGCCGCCCAGCCGGAGAGCGACGAACTGGCGCTGCCGCAGGAGGAGCTGCTGGTGCGGTTTTTCTTCGTGAATGCCGGATAAAACGATACGCCGACAGGCGCTTATGATACATGACGGGAAATAAGAGCTTGTGTTCATCGGAAATATATGCGGATTTTCGAGCAAATTTTTTTGCAGACAAGGCAAAAATTTGCAGAAAAGACGTAGATAGACGCCTATGAACACGAGCTCTAAGAAAGCTTTTCAGAAAGGAGCAGGCATCCCATGAAACGGATTCTGGTTTGCGAGGACGAAGATGTCATTCGTGATTTTGTCGTGATCAATTTGAAACGTGCAGGCTACGAGGTGATCGATGTGAACTGCGGTGAGGAGGCGCTCCGTGTCTTTGACGAGGAGCACGGCGACTTCGACATCGTGCTGCTGGACATCATGATGCCCGGCATCGACGGCTTCACTGTCTGCAAGAAGCTGCGGGAGAAGAGCTCCACGCTGGGCATCATCATGCTTACCGCACGCACACAGGAAATGGATAAGGTCAGCGGTCTGATGTTCGGGGCGGACGACTACATCACCAAGCCTTTCTCGCCCTCGGAGCTGACCGCCCGTGTGGATGCCATCTACCGGCGGGTCTGCATGAGCTTCATCAAGGACGAGAAGTCCAGCGTCATCGAGAGCGGACCCTTTACCCTCAATCTCAAGAGCCGCACCGTCACCAAGAACGGCAAGCTCATCGACCTGACACAGGTGGAGTACCAGATCATGGAGTATTTCCTGAACAATCAGAACACGGCGCTGGACCGTGCCAGCATCCTGAATCACATCTGGGGCGACGGGTATTTCGGGGACGACAAGATCGTGGATGTCAACATCCGCCGCATCCGCATGAAGATCGAGGAAGAGCCGAGCAAGCCCCATTACATTACGACCATCTGGGGCTATGGATATAAGTGGAATGACAAGTAAAAGAAAACGCAAAAAGGATGGCGCAGTGCGGGGGACGATCACACGCCGCTGGATCCTGAACAATCTGGTGCTGGTCTTTCTGGTGCTGCTGGTGCTGGACTTTGCCTTTATGTACGCCATTCAGAACTACTACTACGGCGCTTCCCGCCAGTACCTCACCACCAAGGTGACCTCGGTCTCCGGTGTCCTCAATCGCTATGCGCAGGATGCCGACACCAATTTCTCCTCCGAGATGCGCAGCACCATTGAGAACTTCTCCGACAAGGACAAGATGGAGCTCATGGCGATCAACGCCCGGGGGCGTGTCATCCTCACCTCCTCCGGCTTCTCCCAGGAGGAGGACACCGCCATGCCGGACTATGAGCAGGCGATGGAGAACGGCAGCGGCTACTGGGTGGGCAAGGTGAACGGCGAGACCATGATGGCAGTTTCCGTGGACATCTCCGATGTCAGCACGGATTATAGCGCCATTCGTGTGGTGGCATCGCTGGAACAGATTCAGGGTGCCGTCCATACCTACGCTGTTGCTGTGGGGGCGGTGTGTTGCGGCGTGCTGCTGCTGCTGGTGGTGACGGGCGTGTACTTCATCCGCTCCATCATCCGTCCCATCAAGCAAATCAGCGCCACCACCAGGAAGTTTGCCAAGGGCGACTTCTCCGTCCGCATCGACAGCCAGAGCCACGACGAGATCGGTGACCTCTGCGCCTCCATCAACCAGATGGCGGACGAGCTGTCCAATACGGAGAACATGAAGAACGAGTTCATCTCCTCCGTGTCCCACGAGCTGCGCACGCCGCTGACGGCAATCAAGGGCTGGGCGGAGACTATGTGCATGGACACCGACCCCGACACCATCCAGCGTGGCGTGCATGTCATCGTCAACGAGACGGAGCGCCTTTCGGAGATGGTGGAGGAGCTGCTGGACTTCTCCCGCATGCAGAGCGGCAGATTCTCCCTCCAGTGCGCCACCATGGACATTCTGGCAGAGCTGGGGGATGCCGTCCTCATCTATGAGGAGAAGGCACGGAAGGAGAACATCCGCATCATCTATCAGGAGCCGGAGATGCTGCCCTTTGTCTACGGGGACAAGAACCGCATCCGGCAGGTGTTCATCAACGTCATCGACAACGCCATCAAGTACTCCAACCCCGGCTCCACCATTACCGTGAGCGCCGAAGAGGTGGGGAACATGATCCAGGTCACCGTGACGGACAACGGCGTGGGCATCAGCGAGGCAGACCTGCCCCACGTCAAGACCAAATTCTTTAAGGCAAACCACACCCGCCGCGGCTCCGGCATCGGGCTGGCTGTGGCGGACGAGATCATCTCTATGCACGGCGGCAGACTGGACATCACCAGCGAGCTGAACGTGGGAACCAACGTCACCATCACGCTGCCTGTCGAGTCCCAGCGCCGCAGCAGCGCCACCACATAATACGGGAGGAATCAGAGATGCAGAAGTTACCGAGAATCGTGATCCTGCGCACCGGCAATATGAAGTTTTATAAGGGCATCAAGCCGGATGCGGAAAGGCAGTTCCGGGATGAGCTGCGCTTCGGCGGCGATTACGTCGCACAGCACCACACCGGCGGCGAGGCGTATAACTTTGCGCCGTGGTACGGAAGCGAGGAGGAACGGCTCTGTCTGGGCTTTGTGGAAACCATGTCCAGCGGCGGCAAACGCAGAAGGATCCTGGTGGAAAACATTCTCGGTTGTGAACAGCTCCGCCCGTCTGATCCGGCGGCAGAGGATGTGCTGGTGGTCTGGTGCGCCCGCATCGAGGAGGCAAGCGAGTCGGTTCGTGTCATGGGCTGGTATCATCACGCCACCGTCTTTCGGGAATATCAGGAGTACCCCTTCACGGACGAAAACGGCGAAATACAGACCTTCGAATATAATGTCAGCGCACCGGCAAAGGGCTGTGTGCTGCTGCCGGCGGGAGAGCGCTATTCCTACCGCTGGCATGTGCCAAGGGGAAAGCACAATCTGGGGCGTTCCAACATCTGGTACGCACGGGAGAATCCGGCGTTTCTGGAACAGCTGGTGCAGAAGATCGAAGAATATGAGAAATATGGCGGGGAAAACTGGCTGGATGTAGACGCAGATTGGGATGCTGTGAAAAATACCGTCACGATCGACTAAAAGAGCCGGTCTTCACAAGAAAGGAAACAGATACATATGGCAAAACAACCCAGAGAGAACCCGAAGCACATGACCAAGATCGGCGGTCAGGCGCTCATCGAGGGCGTGATGATGAAAGGGGCAGATACCGGCGCCATGGCGTGCCGGCTGCCAAACGGCGAGATCGAGGTGGAAACATGGCCGGAGAACAACGGCAAGCATATGCCGTGGTACCGGAAGTGCCCGCTGGTGCGGGGCTGCTTCAACTTCGTGCAGTCCATGAAGGACGGCTACCGCTGCCTCACAAAGTCCGCCGAAAAGCAGATGCCGGAGGACGGCGAAGAGGAAGAAGAGGAGGAGATGAACCGCTTCGAGAAATGGCTGGATGACAAGCTGGGGGACAAGATCTTCGGCATTATCATGACCATCGGCATGATCGTGGGCATTGCGGTCGCCGTGGGCCTCTTCGTCTTTCTGCCCAAGTTTCTCATCGGACAGCTCATTGCCCACACTGCCATTCCGGAGAACAGCCGGTTCGTGCGGTCGCTGCTGGAGGGCATCCTGAAGATCGCCATCTTCCTCGGCTATATGGCGTGCACCGGCATGATGAAGGACATCCGCCGCACCTATGAATACCACGGCGCAGAGCATAAGACCATCGCCTGCTATGAGGCAGGGGAGGAGCTGACTGTGGAGAACGTGAAGAAGCACACCCGCTTCCACCCCCGCTGCGGTACCAGCTTTATTTTCATCACCCTCATTGTGAGCATTCTGGTCATGTGCATCGTGCCGGTGTATCAGGTGCTGCCCCGTATTATCGTGAGCATCCTGCTGCTGCCGCTGGTGGTGGGCATCTCCTATGAGTTCATCCGCATCGCCGGACGCAGCAGCAGCTGGCTGACCCGTGCCCTCTCGTGGCCGGGACTCCAGATCCAGCGCATCACCACACGGGAACCTGACGCCTCGCAGATCGAGTGCGCCATCGCAGCCCTGAAGCCGTGCATTCCGGCGGACATGGAGGACGACAAGTGGTGATGACCTCCTACGAAGCCGTCCGCCGGACACGTGCGGTTCTGACAGAACACGGTCTGCCGGATGCCGCCTTTGAGGGCGATATTCTGGTGCAGGAGGTGATGGGCGTGCGCCAGCCGGTGCGCACCCTGCCGGAGCGGACGCTCACCGAGGCGCAGCAGGAAACGCTGGCGGACATGACCCGCCGCCGCTGCTGCCACGAACCTCTCCAGTACCTCTGCGGTGCGTGGGAGTTCTACGGGCTGCCTTTTTCCGTGGGGGAGGGCGTGCTCATCCCGCGGCAGGATACGGAGGTACTGGTGGAGGAAGTGCTCCGCCTGCGCCGCGGCACAGCTGCTACCCGCCTGCTGGATCTGTGCAGCGGAAGCGGCTGCATTCCGGCGGCGGTTGCTGTCCACCTGTCCGGCGTGACAGGGGACGTGGTGGAGCTGTCCGCCCGTGCGCTGCCCTATCTGCGGCGCAATCTGAACCGGCATGCGCCGGCGCTGCACATCTGGGAGGGCGATGCCCTCGCACCGCCGGCGGAGCTCCGCCAAAACACATACGACATCATCACCTGCAATCCGCCCTATCTGACGGCGGAGGACATGGCGCAGCTCCAGCCGGAGGTGGCATTCGAACCCGCATCCGCCCTGTACGGCGGACCCGACGGGCTGGACTTCTACCGCCGGCTGACACCTCTGTGGAGCAGGCGGCTTGCCCAGGGCGGCTGGCTGCTCTACGAGGTGGGACAGGGACAGGCACACGCCGTCCAGCAGCTGCTGGAGCAGGCGGGACTGACCGGCTGCCGGATTCTGCCGGATTTGGCAGGCATCGGCAGGGTCGTCCTGGGACAACGAAAAGAAAGGATTTCTGACGATGGCAAAAGTGGATAACAAGAAAAAACCGGTCATCAGTATGCCGGAAACAGACGAAGAGAAGAAGAAGGCGCTGCAAAGCGCCATTGCACATATCACAAAGACCTACGGCACCGGCGCGATCATGCGGCTGGGGGACAACAGAACCAACCTCAACATCGAGGCAATTCCCACCGGCTCCATGATGCTGGATCTGGCGCTGGGCATCGGTGGTGTGCCGCGGGGACGTATCGTGGAGCTGTACGGGCCGGAGAGCTCCGGTAAGACCACCGTCGCCCTGCACATCATCGCCGAGGCGCAGAAGATGGGCGGCGAAGTGGCGTTCATCGATGTGGAACACGCCCTCGACCCTCTTTATGCACAGGCGCTGGGCGTCAACATTGACGAGCTGCTGGTGTCCCAGCCGGACAGCGGCGAGCAGGCGCTGGAGATCGCCGAGGCGCTGGTGCGCTCCGGTGCGATTGATGTTCTGGTCGTGGACTCTGTGGCAGCCCTCACCACCAAGGCGGAGATCGACGGCGACATGGGCGACAGCCACGTGGGACAGCTGGCACGTCTGATGTCCCAGGCAATGCGGAAGCTGACCGCTGTCATCTCCAAGTCCAAGTGCGTGGCAATCTTCATCAACCAGGTGCGGGAGAAGATCGGTGTGCTCTACGGCAATCCGGAGACCACACCGGGCGGACGTGCCCTGAAGTTCTACGCCTCTGTCCGCATGGAAGTGCGCCGTGGCGAGGCGATCAAGGAAAACGGCACCCAGATCGGCAACCGCACCAAGGTCAAGATCAGCAAGAACAAGGTGGCACCGCCGTTCCGGGAGTGCGAGTTCGACATCATGTACGGCACGGGAATCTCCCGCACCGGCGAGGTGGTGGACGTTGCCACAGATCTGGGCATCATCCAGAAGAGCGGCTCGTGGTTCAGCTACGGCGAACAGCGTCTGGGACAGGGCAGAGATAACGTGAAGAAGCTGCTGGAGGAGAATCCGGAGCTGATGAAGGAGATCGAGGGCAAGATCCTGGAGCACAAGGACGAGCTGCTGGGCAAGCCCAAGAAGGACAAGAAGAAGTCCAAGCTGGAGGAGGCTGCGGCAAAGGCAGCCGGCGGCGCACCTGCGGCAGACGATGCTGCCGGCGATGTGCCGGCATCCGGCGTGAATGCGGACGAGGATCTGGAGATCAGCGCCGAGGACGATTTCGAAGAGTTCACACCGGTATAATCCATGGAGATCACAGAACTGCACGCCTACAAGGGAAATACGTGGCTGCTGCGCATGGACGGCAGCGAATCCCCGTACTTTCTCCATGTGTCCGTGGTGCAGAAATTCCACTTGCAGGAGGGCATGCGCCTGCCGGAGAGCGCCTGGGAACAGGTGCAGACGGCGGAGCTGTCCCGCAAAGCGTTTCAGCACGCCTGCTACCTGCTGGACCGGCGGGACTACAGCTATCAGGAGATGTACCGGAAGCTGGAACCGAAGTATTCGGCAGCGGTCTGCTACGCTGTGACCGACCGTCTGGCAGCCAAGGGACTGATTAATGACCGGCGGTATGCGGAACAGCTGGCACGGCACTATGTGGCGGGAAAGCACTTCGGGCTGCGCCGTGCCCGGCAGGAGATGTACCGGCACGGGCTGCTGGAGGCGCAGATTCAGGAGGCGCTGGAACCGTATACGGAACAGATGGCGGAGCAGCTTCAGGCGCTGATCTGCCGGAAGTACGCCGGCTATTTCGCCGACCCGCAGGACCGCCGGACGGTGGAGCGTGGCAAGGCGGCGCTGGTGCGGCAGGGATACGATTTCTCAGAGATCAATGCTGCCGTGGCGTGGTTTCTGGCACAGGAGGAAGAAGCCGATGAGTAGCGTTTGCGCATTTTTTTCGTATGCGAATGCAGACCGGAAACTGGCAGATCAATTCCGGGGAGAGTTTAAGAAAAAGCACGTGATCTGCGAGACCGGAAAATCCGGGAGACCAATAAGGTTTGTCTGCCGATACAGCTGCGGGGGTGCGAATGTATGCTGATCTCCTCTTATCGGGAGAGCATTCTTTCGTATCTCTCTTAGAGCTTGTGTTCGTAGGAAATATATGCGGATTTTCGAGCAAATTTTTTTGCAGACAAGGCAAAAATTTGCAGGCATACTTTCGTATGGCAAGAATTTTTAACGCAGTATGCAACAAAATTTGCCGAAAAGACGTAGATAGACGCCTATGAACACGAGCTCTTAAAGGCGCACGCTGCAAAGGGTATCAATCAAAGGCAATACCGCACAATCTTTGTGCGGTATTGCCCAAAATAAAAGGAGTAGAGAAACATATGCCAATTCGTGTTGGGATGGTTTCTCTCGGATGTTCCAAGAATCTGGTGGATTCGGAGCGCATGCTGTCCAAGCTGCGTACCCATGGCTACCAGCTTGTGACCGAGCCGGGAGAAGCTGACATTGCAATCGTAAACACCTGCGGATTTATCCAGTCCGCCAAAGAGGAGGCCATCGAGACCATTCTGGAGCTGGCTGCCTTGAAAAAAGAGGGGACGCTGAAGAAGATCGTCCTCACCGGATGTCTGACGGAGCGCTATCAGCAGGAGGCTGCCGACCTGTTTACCGAGGCGGACGCAGTCATCGGCATCGGAAACAACCGGGATATCGTAGATGTGCTGGATCACGTGCTCGCCGGCGAGCGTGTGGTGCGCTTCGGCAAGAAGGAGGATGCCGAGACCACCGGTGCCCGCATTATCACCACGCTGCCGTTTTTCGCCTACCTGAAGATCGCCGAGGGATGCAGCAACCGGTGCAGCTACTGTGCCATCCCTGCCATCCGTGGTCCGTACCGCAGCGTTCCCATGGAGCAGGTGCTGGAGGAAGCGCACTGGCTGGCGGAACACCACGTCACCGAACTGGTGGTCATCGCACAGGACACCACACGCTACGGCTGCGACCTGTACGGCAAGTGCCGTCTGCCGGAGCTGCTGCGGGAGCTTTGCCACATCGACGGCATCCGCTGGGTGCGGGTGCTCTACAGCTATCCGGAGCGCATCACCGAGGAGCTGCTGGACGTTATGGCGGAAGAGCCGCACATGGTGCCCTATCTGGATATGCCCATCCAGCACTGCGATGAGGCAATTCTCCGCCGGATGAACCGTCCGGGAAATGAAGCGTACCTCCGGAATCTCATCGCCCACATTCGGGAGCGTGTGCCCGATGTCACCCTGCGCACCACCATCATCACCGGCTTTCCCGGCGAGACCAAGGAACAGTTCAACCGTCTGGGCGACTTCCTTCACGACATGGAGTTCGACCGCATGGGCTGCTTCGCCTACTCCGAGGAGGAGGGCACGGCTGCTGCAGAGTTCGAGGATCAGATCGACGAGGAGGTGCGTGCCCACCGTGCGGACATCCTCATGGAACAGCAGGCAGAGGTGAGCGCCGCCAAGAATGCCGCCAAGATCGGCAAGCGCATGACCGCCGTCATCGAGGGCTACGACAAGTACGCCGGCTGCTATTTCGGCAGAACCGCTGCGGATGCGCCGGACATCGACGGCAAGATCTTCATTAAGAGCGACAGCCGGCTGCGTCTGGGACAGTACATCACGGTGGAAGTATTCGACACCATGGACTATGACCTGCTGGCGGAGGAGGTAACCGATGAATCTGCCGAATAAGCTGACACTGCTGCGTGTCATTCTCATCCCTGTTTTTTTGGTCTGCATTTATGTGGACGCCATTCCGGCGCACTTCCTGCTGGCGCTGATCGTCTTTGCCGTGGCATCCTTTACGGACATGCTGGACGGCAAGATCGCCCGTGCCAGAGGGCTGGTGACGAACTTCGGCAAGTTTCTGGATCCGCTGGCGGACAAGGTGCTGGTCATTACGGCGCTGACGGTGCTGGTGGAGCTGGACGAGTTCCGGATGTCCGCCATTCCGCTGGTCATCATCATTGCACGGGAATTTATGGTATCCGGTCTGCGGCTGCTGGCTGCGGAGGAGGGCGTGGTCATCGCCGCCGGCATCTGGGGCAAGCTCAAGACCGCCTTCACCATGGTGACCATTGTTGCCGTGTTGCTGTACCTGTCCCTGACAGGGGACTTTCATGCGGCAATGCCGGACGCCGTCCGCACATGGGTGCTGAACGGGCTGATCTGGATCTCCACCGTGCTGACCATTATCTCCGGTCTGGTCTATCTCAAGGGCTGCTGGAAGTATATCGACAGCGACAAGTAAGGCAATCCAAAACAATACAAGTTTAAGAGCGATAAAAACAGCCGCACCGGAATGGAAGATCCTCCGGTGCGGCTGTTGTGTTTTTGCGGGATATTTACGGGCTGCTGCCGTTACTTCGACGACGGCATGACCCGTGCCATAGCGCCCGCCATGTTGGAGATGGGCATGGTCTGGAGCCAGATGCGTCCGGGGCCGGTGACCCTGGTGTTGAACAGCCCCTCGCCGCCCAGCAGGACGTTGCCGATGCCCTTGACCGTCTGCACGTCAATGGAGCAGGTCGCCTCCATGGCAGCCAGATTGCCGGTGTCCACCAGCAGGGACTGTCCGGCAGCCAGATCGTATGCCATGGTGCTGCCGTCGATCTCCAGAAACAGCATGCCGTTTCCGCTGAACTTCTGCATGATGAAGCCTTCGCCGCCGAAGAAGCCGCCGGCGATCTTTTTCTGGAAGTACAGCTCAAAGGAAACGCCTGCCTCCGAGGCGAGGAACGCCGATTTCTGCGCCACGATGGGACGCTCCGGTGTGATGGCAACGGGCATGATCTCCCCCGGCAGGGCGGAAGAAAAGGCGATCATGCCGGTGCCGCCTTTGGCGGTGTACTGGTTCTGGAACATGGCTTCGCCGGTGAGGGCACGGCTGAACATTTTGCCCAGTCCGCCGCCCTTGGTGGCCATCTCCATGTTGGGTGTCATCCATGACATGGCGCCTTTCTGACAGAGGACGCTCTCCTCCGGCTGGAGGGTGAGGACGGCAACGGGGTACGGTTGACCTTGAATTTGATATTGCATGGGTATTGCTCCTTTCGGTGTGGGTTTGATTATGAGATGCTCTCCCGCAGTGCTTCGGGGAGTCCATGTCCGTCATGGAGTCATTGTGGGCGGCGGGTTTGTCGCTGCCGCAGCCGCCGTCACCGCTGACCGTCCTCCCGGAGAATGCCGGATTTGCGGGCGGTGCTGTCGGCTTCGGTGATGGTGCGGATGACACGGCAGGGGTTGCCGGCTGCCAGCGAGTGGGGCGGGATGTCCCGTGTGACCACGCTGCCTGCGCCGATGACGCAGCCTGCTCCGATGGTGACACCGCCGCACACGGTGACGTTGCCCGCCAGCCAGCAGTTATCGCCGATGGTGATGGGCTTGCCGTATTCCAGATCGTACAGCGAGCCGTCTGCACGCCGGCGGAGGTTGCGTTCCTCCGGCAGGTAGGAGTGCATGGGCGTGAGAAGGGAGCAGTTCGGACCGAAGAACACGTCGTTGCCGATGGTGACGGGGCAGGTGTCCAGTACCACGAAATTGAAGTTGGTGTAGCACCGCTCTCCAAAGGTGGTGTAGATGCCGTAGTCAAACTGGATGGGACCTTGCAAAAACGTGTCTGCGCCCCGGTTGGGGAGCAGCTGTCTGAGAATTGCCTCCCGCTTTTCGCCGTCTGCTTCCGGAGTGGCGTTGTACTCCTGTGAGAGCCGGTGCGCCGTCTGGCGCTGGCGGTCCAGCAGGGGGTCGCCGGGGTCGTAGAGCTTGCCTGAGAGCATATATTCCGGTTCGGTCATGATGAAAAACCTCCTTGATACTGGTCGGGATTGATGTGCAGGGTGTTGAGCTGCACCAGCTTTTGCAGAAGCTGGAATTTCCGGTAGTTGCTGTCGATGTAGGGCTTCATCCCCTGATAATAGTGCTCGTCAAAGGGAATGAAAAGGTACGCCTCATCCTGAAAATATTCGCTGTGGTACTCCTCCTCGCCGAACAGATGGAGCGCATAGTCGTCCACGTCGGCGGGGTAGCAGGGCAGGCTGCCGCTGTGGCGGTGGTCGTAGTAGTAGGCGGCAAACGCCTCGCCCTCCTCGTTGAAGATGGTGCGGCGCAGTTCTCCGCCCAGCTCGTCCCGAATGACCGTCCGCAGGTCGAAATAGTCGTCCTCATTTTCCAGCACCTTCTGAATTTCCTTGGGAAAGTCCTGCTGAAACGCCTCGGACATCAGGTTGTGTTCAATGCACCAGCGCAGATAGACCGCCATGTGGCTGAATCCCTCGATCTCCATGCGGGGCAGGTCTTTCCGGCGGATGGTGCCGGCGTGGATCGCCTCCCAGTCCATGAGATAGCCGCTGTCTGCGATGTTTCGGCGGGAGAGATCGGTTACGGAGGTGACCGAGCCGGCGAGCAGTTCCAGCAGGGCATCTGTGCCGCATGCCGCCTGATAGTCCAGTTCCTGCTGGGTCAGAAGCATGATCTGGTAATAGCGGACACAGAGTCCGGGGCGGACGTTGCAGATGGATGCAGCGCTGGGCAGGATGCCGCAGTTCAGCAGCACGCCGCCGCAAAGCCTGCTGTCCGGCACAAAGGGCTCGCCGTTTTCGAAGCGGCTGCCCCAGCAGAGAAAGTCCTCCTGCTGCATGACCTGCCGGGCGAGCTTGGTCACCAGCTTCACATACCAGGATTCCCGCACGTTTTCCAGCGGCAGGGTCGGCGGCAGGAGCAGCATCAGTTCGATGCGCTCCAGTCCTTTCCCGGCAAGCTCCGGCGGTGCCGGCATGGCGTGCAGGCTCAGCCCCTCGGTCAGCAGGATGTAAAAGTTTTTGTCCCTGGTCGCCGGCGAAACCAGGTGGATGCGGAACGGCTGGTCAGCAGCCCGAAGCCCCTCCAGCACACGCCGGCTTCTCCCCATCCAGACGTGCCGGTGGGCACGAAGCTCTTCGACGAGAAGTTTTGTATCAGAATAGTCCAGATCGGACGGTGGTTGTACTGTCATGGAATGCCTCCCCAAAAAGATGCAGATCACCGGGTGATCGTGCTTTTATTATATCGGATTTGCGGAGATGTGTCAAGAAAATTAGCTTTCGCAACAGAAAAAGAGAATTAGCCTCCCCTGAAAGGGGTGACTCCCCACGGG
>NZ_FR897998.1:0-4670 GCF_000437175.1 Ruminococcus sp. CAG:330
TCGCCAGCTGCGCTCAGCTGGAGCAGCCTGACGAGTTCCACGGCTCCGGTTCCTTGCGTTTCTGCACGATGCTTTTTGTCGCAGCGCAACAGTCCGACAATTTCACAAGTTTATTCCCGCCGCACTTCAGCTTATTTCAAGCTAATTTCGCTATACTGGAAGCTGGAGAAGAATCCCCACAGAAAGGATGGTTACTTTGAATATCCTTGTAGTAGAAGATGAGATTCAGCTTGCGGATACCCTCTCAGAAATCCTCAGGCGCAACAAATACAAGGTGGATGCGGTCTATGACGGCGGTGACGGGCTGGACTACGCCAGAACCGGCATCTATGACTGCATCCTCCTGGACATCATGCTCCCCGTGCGCAGCGGCGTCGAGGTGGTACGCATCCTCCGGCAGGAGAAAATTTCCACGCCGGTCATGCTCCTCACCGCCAAATCCGAGGTGGAGGACAAGATCAACGGGCTGGACTGCGGTGCAGACGACTACCTCACCAAGCCATTTTCCACCGGCGAACTGCTGGCACGCATCCGTGCCCTCACACGGCGCAAGGGCGAGGTGGAGGTGGACTGTCTGCAATTCGGACAGCTCTGTCTGGACCGCCAGACCTATGCCCTCTCCCAGGGCGAAAACAGCATCAAGCTCAGTCTGAAAGAATATCAGATCATGGAGATGCTCCTCGCCAATCCCCGCCGTATCATCCCCAAGGAGCGCTTTATCGAAAAGATCTGGGGCTATGAGAGCGATGTGGAGTACAACAACATCGAGGTGTACATCTCCTTCCTCCGGAAAAAGCTCCACGCCATCGATTCCCCCGTCCAGATCCGCACGGCACGGGGCATCGGCTACTCTCTGGAGGAATCCAAATGATCCGGCGTGTCAGACGGCAGTTCATCCTCATCACCATGTCCCTGCTGACAGCGGTGCTGCTGGTACCGCTGGTGGCGCTGAACGTCATCACCGAGGCCATGAGCTACCAGCAGTCCCAGAGTCTGCTGGAACAGATCGCCGGCAGCGAGGCGCAGATGTGGGAGGACCGGCAGCGCGGCGAACCGTTCCCGCCCGACCAGCCGCCCGGCACGACACCTGCCGGCAACACCGGCGAGACCACTGGGGAAACAGTCACCTCCGCCGTGACCTCCACCACCACGGAGACCTCCGCTACTGCCGCAAGTTCCACGGAGGAACGAAAAGCGCCGGAGGCTATTCAGACAGCACCGCCGCCGCAGGAGGAAATGCCGCTGCAAACCGCACCCAATGTTTCACATGAAACAGCGCCGCCCGCTGTCACCACTGCGGTGCAGCAGACCGAGGCACCGCCGGCGGTCACCGCAGCAGTTCCCGACACCATGCCGGACTGGGACGACCCGTGGCACCACGGCTATTGGGAGCAGCCCCAGACCGAGAGCACCGCATCCGTTCTGCCCATGGCACGGATGGTGCTACAGGTATCCGCCTCCGGCACGATCGACACCCAGTTCCAGCCGGGCCGGCAGCCGCTGCGGGATAAGCGGGGCAACGAGGTCACCATCGACCACTTCATCTGCTTCGCCGATCCGGACGGCACGCTCACCAAGCTGGACGGCACGGAGGACTACACCGTGGCGCAGGCGCAGACGCTGATGGATCAGGTGCGCACGCAGAAAAAGCCGGACGGCTTTCTGGGGCAGCTGCAATTCTGCCGGAAAGACCTGTCCAACGGCAGCATGCTGGTGGTTTTTTCCGACCGCAGCGCAGAACAGCTGCTGCTGAAAAAGCTGCTCTTTGTGAGCATTCTGGTCTTTTTCCTCATGGAGGGCGTGATCTTCTTCCTCGCCATGATCCTCACCAAACGAGCCATGCGCCCCATGCAGGACAGCTTCGAACGGCAGCAGCAGTTCATCTCCGATGCGGGACACGAGCTGAAAACGCCCCTGACCATCATCTCCGCCAACGTGGACATTCTCCACGACGAGATCGGGGAAAACAAGTGGCTGGGCTACATCCAGTCCCAGACGGAGCGCATGCGGGTTCTCATCACGGACATGATGAACCTGACCAAGCTGGATCTGGGAGCCAGGCAAAAGGATTTCCGCCAGTTTTCCCTCAGCTCCGCCGTTTCCAGCGCTGCCCTGCCCTTTGAAAGCCAGGCATTCGAGCAGGAGAAAAAGCTGACGCTGGAGATTCAGGAGAACATCCAGTACACCGGCAATCCGGAGCAGATCAAACAGCTGGTGGGCATCTTCATTGACAACGCCATCAAGTACAGCGAGGAGCACGGGGAGATTCGTGTCACCCTCCAGCAGGTGCGGGACAAAAAGATCCTGAAATTCTTCAACACCGGCAAGGGCGTGGAGGAGAGCGAGCGGGAGAAGATCTTCGAGCGCTTCTACCGCAGCGACTCCTCCCGTGCCAGAACCAGCGCCGGCGGATACGGTCTGGGGCTGTCCATTGCCAAGACCATCGCCGATGCCCACCGCATCAAGATTCAGGTGGAATCGGAGTACGGCAGCTGGATTTGCTTTGTTCTGACACTGTAAGCGCCTGTGGAAAAGCTTTCCCCACTTTCCACAATTCTTTCCACAGCGCCTTGGGGAAAGCATTATGAGAACCGCTGGAATTCACGGGATTTCGGCGGTTTTTTTGGGGTTTCGACAGGCTGGGTTTTCAACATTTGTGGAAAGGCATGTGGAAAGTATGTTGTATTTTCTGTGGAAAAGGGGACGCATCGGGGAAAGCTGTGCTGTGCCCGCCGTTGAAAAAGCATCGTGCAGAAACAAAAAGAACCGAAATCGTGGAACCCGTCAGGCTGATCCAACTGCGCGCAGATGGCGAGGTGTTCGGTGTACTTTGTAGGGACACGGCACGCCGTGTCCGCCAACGATTTCATATCACAAAGCGTTTAAGAAAAATTAGGCTCCCCTGAAAGGGGAGCTGGCAGTGCGCAGCACTGACTGAGGGGTCTCCACTGATATTGAAAACATCATAAAAAGATTTCACAAGAGAACCCCTCCGAGCGGCTTCGCCGCCCACCTCCCCTTTCAGGGGAGGCTGATTTTCTTGTTCTTTCCCTTTATATAAAACCTGCGGACACGGCACGCCGTGTGTCCCTACAAAACAATAATTCCCCCCACGCAAAATGGGCAGCCCCTTTCGGGACTGCCCATGATTTTTGCCGTTATTTCTGATGCGTGCCTTACGGACGGATGCAATCGGTGAACATATACCGCTGGAGCGGTTCCGGAATCCGGACAGAGCCGTCCTCGTTCAGGTTATTCTCCAGGAATGCGATGAGCATACGGGGCGGTGCGACCACGGTATTATTCAGGGTGTGCGCAAAGTACTTGCTGCCGTCCTTGCCCTTGATACGGATGCTCAGACGTCTTGCCTGTGCGTCGCCCAGATTGGAGCAGCTGCCGACTTCGAAGTACTTCTTCTGGCGGGGCGACCATGCCTCAACGTCCAGACTCTTCACCTTCAAGTCAGCCAGATCGCCGGAGCAGCACTCCAGTGTGCGCACCGGAATATCCAGACTGCGGAAAAATTCGACGGTGTAGCCGTACATCTTGTGGAACCAGTCCATGCTCTCCTCCGGCTTGCAGACCACGATCATCTCCTGCTTCTCAAACTGGTGGATGCGGTACACGCCACGCTCCTCAATGCCGTGTGCGCCCACTTCCTTCCGGAAGCACGGGGAATAGCTGGTGAGGGTCTTAGGGAGCTCCTCCTCCGGCAGAATGGTATCGATGAACTTGCCGATCATAGAGTGTTCGCTGGTGCCGATGAGGTACAGATCCTCGCCCTCGATCTTGTACATCATGCCCTCCATCTCCGCAAAGGACATGACGCCGGTAACGACCTTGCTGCGGATCATGAACGGCGGAATGTAGTACGTAAAGCCCTTGTTGATCATGAAGTCACGGGCATATGCCAGAATGGAGGAGTGCAGGCGTGCGATATCGCCGCACAGATAGTAAAAGCCGTTGCCGCTGGTGTCACGGGCAGCGTCGATGTCGATGCCGTGGAGCTTCTCCATGATGTCCACGTGATAGGGCACCTCAAATTCCGGCACGAACGGATCGCCGAAGCGCTCGACCTCCACGTTTTCGGAATCGTCCTTGCCGATGGGCACGGAATCGTCGATGAAGTTCGGGATGACCAGCATGATCTCACGGATTCTTGCGGACAGCTCGGCCTCCTGCTTTTCCAGAGCCTCCAGCTTTTCGCCGATGGCGCTGACCTCAGCCTTGACTGCCTCAGCCTCTTCCTTTTTGCCCTGACCCATGAGGGCGCCGATCTTCTTGCTGACGGACTTCCGCTGGCTGCGCAGCTCGTCGCCCTGCACCTTTGCCTCACGGAACTTCCGGTCCAGCTCTACCACTTCGTCTACCAGCGGCAGCTTTTCGTCCTGGAACTTCTTTCGGATGTTCTCCTTGACTTTTTCCGGATCATTCCGGATCCATTTGATGTCGATCATGATTTTTTCCTTCCTTTTATTGCAGTGGTTTTACCCACAGAATTGCGTGATAATTCAGACAGAGCACTGCCCAATGAAAAAGCTTCGTGCAGAGTAGGGACACGGCGTGCCGTGTCCGCCGATTTCAGCATGGGACATTCCGTTGAAAACATTCCACCGGAATGTTTTCAAGACTACAGCACAGCAAACGGGACACAGGGCGGAGCGGTCTTG
>NZ_FR897999.1:0-3227 GCF_000437175.1 Ruminococcus sp. CAG:330
AACAAGACCGCTCCGCCCTGTGTCCCGTTTGCTGTGTTGTGATTTTGAAAACATTCCGGTGGAATGTTTTCAACGAAATTTTCAATCACCACAACCAACAGATACAGTACGCCGTGTCAATTAAACCGCTCGTCGATTACCCGAGCCGTCTTTTTCATACTGCGGGGCAGCACGCCGACCTCGACCACCTTGACAATGGGGGTAAAGCCGATGCGGCTCTTGACCTGTTCTGCAATGCGGCGGCTCAGGTCTGCGAAATCCACATCGCCGGTGGATTCCACGTAGATGCGCATGGTGTCCTTGCCGTCCAGATGGGAGATACGAATCTGATACTCGCTGGAGATCTCCTCGAATGTGCCCAGAATCTCCTCGATCTGGCTGGGGAAGACGTTGACGCCCTTGATCTTCATCATGTCGTCCGTTCTGCCCATGATGATGTCCAGCCGCGGGAACTTGCTGCCGCATGCGCACTCGCCCGGAATGATGCGGGACAGGTCGTGGGTGCGGTAGCGGATCAGCGGTGCGCCCTCTTTCACCAGCGTGGTGATGACGATCTCGCCGATCTCGCCGTCCGGCAGATTCTTGCCGGTCATCGGATCGATGATCTCCAGATAGATGTAGTCGTCCCAGTAGTGCATGCCGCAGTTCTCGTGGCAGCTAATGCCGATGCCCGGTCCGTAAATTTCGGTCAGTCCGTAGATGTCGTACAGCTCGATGCCAAGCTCGGTGGAAATGCGGTCACGCATTTTCTGGCTCCAGCGCTCCGAACCGATGACGCCTTTTTTCAGGTAGATCTTGTCCTTGATGCCACGCTTGCCGATTTCCTCCGCCAGCAGCAGAGCATAGGAGGATGTGGAGCACAGCACCGTGGACTTCAGATCCATCATCATTTGCAGCTGCTTTTCCGTGTTGCCCGGCCCCATGGGAATCGCCATAGCGCCCAGCTTCTCGCAGCCGTTCTGGAAGCCGATGCCGGCAGTCCACAGTCCGTAGCCTGGTGTGATCTGCACCCGGTCCTCGTTGGTCACGCCGGCAAACTCATAGCACCGCTTGAACATCTCGCCCCAGTCATCCACATCTTTGGCGGTATAAGGGATGACCACCGGTGTGCCCGTGGTGCCGGAAGAGGAGTGGATGCGGACAATGTCCTTGTCCGGTACGCCCTGCAGTCCCAGCGGATATGCCTCCCGCAGGTCGCCCTTGGAGGTGAACGGAAGTGTTTCGAAGTCCTCCTGTGTCCGGATGGATGCCGGATCCAGACCGGCGAATTTTTTCTGATAGAATGCGCTGTTTTTTATGACGTTTGCCAGCTGCTTCTGAAACAGCGCAAACTGCTGTGAATTCATTTTCATAGTGTTTCTGCTCCCTTACAGATGATATCGATTGCCTTGAGGTTGATGGCATGGAACTTTTGCGGCAGACGTTCTGTGACGGCCTGCCGGATTTCCTCCGGCGTGATGCCCAGACCGCCGGACTTTGCCGCCGCCGCCAGAAGGGCAATGTTCAGCACCTTCGGTGAACCGCATGCCTGACAGATGCCGTCAGCGTCCACGATCTGGACGTGGGAAAAGTTCTGCGTCAGATAGTCCAGCATCTCCGTGCCGGTGTAGGAGTCCTCGCCGGAGAGAACGGCGGTGACGGGCTTGACTGCCTTGCGGCTGACCACAATGACGCCGTCCT
The DNA here is from genome assembly GCF_000437175.1 of Ruminococcus sp. CAG:330. Taxonomy (NCBI): domain Bacteria; kingdom Bacillati; phylum Bacillota; class Clostridia; order Eubacteriales; family Oscillospiraceae; genus Ruminococcus; species Ruminococcus sp. CAG:330. Next base: position 1,681 of record NZ_FR897999.1, read on the forward strand.
CCCGCAGATAGCGCAGACAGCGCACTGCCTCCGCCGGTTCAAAGGCAATCATCACATCAGCGGAGTGTTCCGGAATCAGCGGCGTTTCGATCTGCGCTCCATAGCGCACGTGGCTGACCACACTGCCGCCACGCTGCGCCATGCCAATGGTCTCGGCGTTGCGCACCTGCATGCCCTTTTTCATGGCAGCGTAGGCAATGAGCTTTGCGGCGAGGACGGTACCCTGTCCTCCCACACCGCACAGCAGACAATTCCAGTTTTTCATTTTGCGGCCTCCTTCCGGTCAATGGCGTGGAACGGACAGATCTGGGTGCACAGTCCGCAGCCGGTGCAGAGGGATGGCTCGATCTGTGCCTTTCCGCCGGAGAGCGTGATGGCGGGACAGCCGATCTCCCGAATGCAGAACTTGCAGGAGGTGCACTTTTCCGTGTCCACGCACACCGGTGCAGCCGGCTTGATCTTGGCGATGCAGGGGCTGCGGAAGATGATGGCACGAACGCCGGTTTCTCCGGCGGCTTTCTGTACTGCCGCAACGGCAGCGGCGTAGTCCAGCGGGTCAGTGATCTGGATGGAGCGGACGCCGATCGCCTCCAGAATTTTTTCGATGCTGATGCAGTTGGAAACCTCGCCCATCATGGTGACGCCGGTGCCCGGATGGGGCTGATGTCCGGTCATGGCGGTGGTGGAGTTGTCCAGCACCACCAGAATGATGTCCGTCTGGTTGTATACGGCATTGACCACGCCGGTGATGCCGGAGGCAAAGAACGTGGAGTCGCCGATAAAGGAGAAGTGGAGGGTGTCCGGCTCAATGCGCTGCATGCCCTGTGCCATGGTCACATCTGCGCCCATGCAAAGGCAAGTATCCGTCATGTCCAGCGGCTGGGCGTTGCCCAGTGTGTAGCACCCGATGTCACCGCAGAACACGGCTTTCCGTCCCTTGAGCGCCTTTTTGACGGCGTAGAACGAGGCACGGTGGGGACATCCGGCACAGAGTACCGGCGGACGCACCGGAAGCGGCGGCGGTGTCGGAAGTTCCGGCTTTTTCGGCATTTGTACCGGCAGGAACTTCTCCAGCACACCGGCAACGCTTTCCACACTGTTTTCGCCGGCCGGCTGTACAGTACCGTCCAGCTTGCCGTGGATGACGGTGGGCAGGTGGTACTTGCCGCACAGGTGGATCAGGGCGTTTTCGATGACCGGATCCAGCTCCTCAATGACCACGACTTTCTCCAGCCCCTCCAGAAACCGGAGTGCGAGTGCCTCCGGAAACGGGTTGGCGGTGGCGATCTTCAGGAATTTTCCAGCCTTGCCGCAGTGGTGCAGCACCTCTCTGGTATAAGTGGCGCTGATGCCGGCGGTGGCGATGCCGAACGTGCCCTCGCCCTCCAGCTGGTTGAACCGGTAGCCAGAGAAATCCTGCCCGATCTTCGGGGCATTTTCCTCCAGCTTGATGTGGTTGAGGTAGGAAGTGCGGGGGAAGATGACCCAGCGGCTGGTGTCCTTCCGGAAGCCCTCTGCCGGACGAATGCCCTTTGCCTCCCGCAGGG
>NZ_FR898000.1:0-2004 GCF_000437175.1 Ruminococcus sp. CAG:330
GTCCAGACCGTAGGCAATTGCTGCGGCGGTCGGCTCATTGATCATGTGCAGCACATGGATTCCGGCACGCTCTGCTGCCTTACGGGTGTTGGAACGCTCGTGGTCGGTGAAGTATGCCGGCACAGTGATAACTGCGCCATCCACTTTCTGGTGCATTTTCTCCTCCACCCGCTTAACCAGTTCTTTCAGAAAAATCGAGGACAAGTCCACTGCGGAATAGGAGCGCCCATTTTCCAGATCGTAGTCCTTGGAATCGCTGCCGATGTTCCGCTTATAGAACGTGGCAACCTGCCCGTGATACTTCTGCTCTTGTTTTGCCTCCTGGCCAATGGTCAGCGTGCCGTCCTCCTCCAGATACACAGCCGAGGCTGTGGTCACGCTGTCCTGACTGGTCTGGATGATCTTTGCACTGCCGTTGTCCACATATGCCACAACAGAATACGTGGTACCGAGGTCAATTCCGATATTCAGTCCCATTTCGCATCCACCATCTTTCTAAGTATGACATAATACCGACAGACGCTCCATCGGTATCATGCTTGTCATTGATTCTATTTTGCCAGAATTTGCCGTATAAAACGCCGGCAAACTCTTATGCCTGAAATCCGTCTGAGATTACCTGTGCAATGTTAGACATGCTGGTGCTCAGATTCGACAGTTCGCCAACGCCGGACAGATCCTGTCTGGTTGCCAGCTTCTGGATGAATGTTTCGTTTGCCTCGCCGAAGCCCTGTGCAATGACCTCAAAGCCAGCCGAGACGAACTTCTGTTTTGCACGCAGTGCTGCATTGGAAGCATCGTCATCCCACTCGCCATCCGTCAGAATCACCGCATAGCCAAAGTCCAGCCCGTTCTGATTCTTGTACTGCGTCAGCATATTATAGATCAGATCCATCGGCTGTTCTGTGTTATTATTGCCCACTTCCGGCGATATCTGGATATCATCCACGGCATTTCGCAGCTGCCGTTCGTCGTTGCTGATTACGGAGAAGATCTTGTTTTTCTCCGCAAAGCCGATAACTCCAAACGAAACCGTAGACAGCGGCATCTGATCGATAAATCCATGGATGGCTTTCTTTGCCATGCCAATGGAAGTATACCACATCTTGGAGGCAAGAGTTCGAATTTCCCAGAAGAGCTTGTCCTGGTTCTCGACCATCTCGTCAAATTTCACGTAAAACTGTGCCTGTTCGATTTCCGCATCGGTCAGCGGTTTGTCAGCATCGATCTTGTTCGCCAAATCGGTGAGCCCATCCTCATCTGCAATGCTGCCCATACTGCCAGACAGATCAATAGCGATGACTACAGCACCCTTTGCCGGCATCTGTGCCTGCTCCGGCTCGAAGGTACGGTCGGCGCACTCCAGCACCTTCTGTACCCGCAGTTGCTTTCCGGACTGCTCTGCTGTGATGTTGACCGTTCCGTCCGGATTGTGGAAATAAGTCACCGAAAACGGCTGGTTCGGGATGATGCCCATCGCCTGATACTTGCCAATGATGGCGCTCTCCTCCGGCAGCGACTCGCTCTCCCACTGGGTCAGGTAAATGTCCTGTGTGTTGGAATTCAGCTGGAAGTGTTTCGTCACCGTTGCATTTTTCACAGAGGTGTTCTTCGGAATCATGATCTCGTTGTAGAACACACGGATCCGTTCTTTCCCACGAGTTTCCTCCCGTGCCACGATCAGTCCCAGCGAATGGGAAATGACATCCTCAACCCGCTTGTTTCCGGCGGAAATCTCAAATCCAACCTGACCGTCCAGCGAGAAGTTCTGAATGGACTGCGCAATGGAATCGGCTGTGATGGCTGCGCCAAGGGCAACCGCTTCATCTGCGTTAATGCCACGCAGTGCCGGCTTGCCCTGCAGCTCCGTGATGTAGTCCTCGATCATGGTCATACGGGTAGAACCGCCCACAAGAATCACATCATCGATATCATTCCAGGACAGATGGTTTTCCGCAAACATGTCCCGAATCAGCTTACCGGTGTGCTCCACCAGCGGACGGG
>NZ_FR898001.1:0-979 GCF_000437175.1 Ruminococcus sp. CAG:330
CCCTTCCCATTTATCAAAAATGCTCGTTTCAAAAAATATGTATCGATATTCTAACAATACCGCATAAAGTCCGCTTGAAAATTTTGTAAAAACATCTGTTGATATATCGGCTGTATCATTTTGTGAACTGCCGATTTTATACAAATATATTTTTATATTTTAAAGAATGGAGGGAAACTCATGAAGAAAAAATTTACCAAGCAAGTAATTAGCGCACTCCTTTCCATTGGTGTGTTGTTTAGTACTGTCGGAACAGAAGAATTGTTTCTCAGTGCAGAAAACAACTATGACATTACCTTGACCATTACATATCCGAGATCAGGAGAGGCTCCGGAGATACCGTCTGATTTTGAAAGCCTTTCTTCTTTGGATCTCACCTATCTTGGGTGCGAATGGAAAACTGCCGATAATAAGGAACAGTGGGACGACGGCACAGAGTTTATCGAGTGGATGTATACATTTGTAAACAGCAGGGATTATAACAGCCTGAACACTTTTGAAGATGGGATCATGTACCATCAACGCACCTATTTTAAGATCGCAAATGTTTCTGTATCCGGCGAAGAAGAGGCAGCCGTCACTCTGGTGGACTCTGCAACAAATCAGAAATTTAATTCATCTGAAGTCTATCTGATAAGCGGCGAGGAGCTTATCAGCGAGCTCGGAGGAGCAGTAGCTTTACCTTCCGATATAACGGCAAACGATTCATTAATGTATATTGACACGGGTGCTCTAATTGGTTCACCTTGGGGACATATGCATACCGAAAGCTCTGAATACACATTTGACGATCAGAACCATTGGAAGGTGTGTCCGGAATGCGAAATCAAGCTGGTAGATACCGTTTGTAATCACAGCAGTTCTTATGGCATACTTGAAAGATGGACATCTACGCAGCGTGCAACTGAAACACGAGAAGGCATTTGGCAGAAAACATGCAGTTCCTGTATGTATGCATACGACACTGTAACATCTCCTG
>NZ_FR898001.1:1009-3721 GCF_000437175.1 Ruminococcus sp. CAG:330
CATTGTTTCCAGTTACAAAGAATTACAAGCAGCACTTGCGAAAGGTGGAAAGCAATGGATCACCTTAAAAAAAAATAGTTCCGAAAACACATGGCTTTATCAGGAAGACATGAAAAGTGATGATATGCTGGTTCTGGATGATCCAGATGCCGACATCACGATCGACCTGAATCACTGCAGTGTGATTCGGGATACCGGCAGATACGATAATGCCTTGTTCGACATCCGGCAGGGCAAGTTGCGGATCTTCAGTACACAACTGACGGGCGTTCCGGCAAATGATTGGAATATGCAATTCCGAAGTGCAGCATATACGTCCTGTTTGTTCCGCGTTGGAAAAAATGGTGCTCTGCATCTGACAAATATAAGTGGTGCTACGCCTTATCAGGGCATGGCTTATGGACAGCCCATGATCATTTCCGAAGGTAATCTGCAGATCGATGGCGGGCATTACCGCAATATGATCGATACGTTCTCTCCCGACAAAGAAACTCGCGGAGCAGCAATTTTGATCGATGGCGGCACCGCGGTTATCAACGGCGGTAAATATGAAGGCACGGCATGCAGCGTGGCTGTACGGAATGATGCTCAGCTGACTGTAAATCATGGATATATCGGCAGTTGGGATACCGGTCTGTACATTGGAGGTAGTGCAAATGCAGTAATCAATGGCGGAGAATTTGACCGCTATGAAATAACTTCCTCTTCTTCCAAATCTCAGAATTGCGCTGTGATGATGGAAAGTTCTGGCAATCTGACGATACACAACGGCAACTTTTACGGAGCAAAACAGGGTTTGTTCCTGAAATCGGCTGGACAGGTCACCATTTGGAACGGTTCTTTCAAAAGCAGGAATCCCAGAGAAGCCCAACAGGCAGCAATGGTGATTTCCGATATGGAAAACATGAATGTCGCAGTCTACAACGGGACATTTTCAGGGACAACCGGAATACGATCCAACGTAAAATTCTCGTTGAAAGACATTTTTCCGGACAAGAACGGCAATGGCATGAAAGCTATGGATAATGGTGTGGTGATCGATCTCAGCACAGAAGCATTCATATTTGGCGAAAACAGCCTGACGATTGAAAAATCAGTTCCTATAATCACGAAGCAACCTCAGAATGTAACTTTGATTTCGGGCAATGATGCAAAGTTCTCTGTAGAAGCAATTGGTGCCGTGCGTTATGAATGGGAAATATTTGATGTAGAAGATGAAACGCAGCAGCCCTATTCCAGAGAAACTGTATTGGCACACTGTTCTGGTGTCAACAGCTTTGAAGAAAGTACATTTCAGATTTATGGTGTCAGCTCTTGGTTTATGAATAAGGCGGTACATGTATGGATCAAAGGCAAGGACGGCGGTGTCACCTCTCACACGGCATATTTTAACATCATTGTCAAACCGCCGGTAGCAGTATCTCAGCTTAAAAACGTGATCGTTGCTCCCGGTGGCACTACGACTTTCACTTTTGAGACCTTGTATGCAGATGAATTTCGCTGGTATTTTACCAATTATGAATGGGATCAGATAGATAATGAAGAACTGTTGGAATATAAAAGCAACGGTCGCACATTGACGCTGTACAATATTTCTGAGTTTTGGGACGGAGAAACGGTTTATTGTGATGCACTCAATGAATTGGGGTCCATCACCTCGGATAAAGCAGTCATCACAGTAGGGATTGCAGGCGACGTAAACGCAGATGGAGAATTGACAGCTGCAGATTTGGTGATGCTTCAAAAATGGCTTATTCAATCCGGATCTATCAATAATGGACGACTTGGCGATTTGGATGGTAATGGCATTCTGAACAGTATCGACTTGTCGATGCTTCGAAGCATGCTGATTGCAAATGAATAGCTCTGATTATGCTGCACTTGACTTGACAATCTATCATGGTCTATCATGGCGAAAATGATTTGCAAACAGCACAAAACGTCTCCAAATGTACAGAACGACTGCTGCAGGATATCCTCTATGGTATCTGCAACGATCCCATGTATCAGAATATGACAAAAGCATGCGAAAAGTGGGTTTTTGATCTTTGATCGCACAAAAAACGAAAAATGCCCCCGCACTTTATTAAAGTGCGGGGGCATTCCTAATGGGCAAATTAACTAGATATTGAACAGACGATTAGAGCATCGATACTTTCAGACTCTTTTCCATGTCGGAAGAAATACCATCATCTACGTACAATTCATACGAGCAATCCGGATAGCCCAGCATGGTCAATGCATGCATATCCAGTTCGGCAGTGTTTTCGGCAGCCTTGGCAAACGGAATTGCCTTCTGATTCCGAATGAAGAAAACAAGTTCGTCCAGTGCAGCTGCAACGTAGTGGTGTCCCTTGGGGAGAACTTCTGTCTCATAGTCCTCACAGGAGCGCATTCTCACCAGCATCATTTCTTCCGGCAGGTATACATAACGACCCTGTGCATTCTGTTTGTAGATCGGTGCGATCATCAGTTCGTTCCCCAGAAGCAGCTGATCTTCCACCTGCTTTGCCATGTCATCCTCCGGGAAATCAAAGACGAGTGGCTTGAACATCATCTCATCGTGCAGTGCGGCCTTCAGGAATTCGCTGTAGAGATAGGGGATAAGGCTGTACCGAATCCGGATCATCTCCCCAGTTGCCTGCACATTTTCGAACTGATACAGTTCCTGCTCTCGTGTGCCGTCTGCTGCGTGATTGCGGAAGAGCGGGG
>NZ_FR898002.1:0-3754 GCF_000437175.1 Ruminococcus sp. CAG:330
GCTGCGCACTGCCAGCTCCCCTTTCAGGGGAGCCTATATATTCTTCATCCTTTTGTTATGTGAAATCGGCGGACACGGCACGCCCCTCCCAATGTTTCACGTGAAACATTTTTCGCCATTTCCACACTGTTTCCCGTCTTAGGATATCCCGCATTTCGCCGGCGATTCCGGTTTTTCCGGATTTGCGAAAATATCCCAACAAAATCAAAAAATCGCACGCTGGTTTCCCTGACGTGCGATTTTGTTTGGATATTTTTATTTCTCGGTCACTGTGCCGCAGAGGACGAATCCAGCTGGGTATCCTCGGAGATCAGATACCACTGATCCCCGATTTTTCCCAAGGTCGGATGGATGATCTCCGTCCCCTCGGACGTGCTGCCGGAATAGGTCACCTTCACCTCCAGCAGCACCGACTCGGTCATGTCTGCGCCGTCGTTGCCCAGCATTTCTTCCATGTTGGCGTTCCACTCATTCAAACCGTCCTGCCCCTGCTCGGACATGCCGGCGATCTGGTAGGACACCTTTACGTCCGTACCGTAGGTATTCTGCCAGCCGGAGTAGGTGGCGGCGCAGCCCTCTTTCAGCGCATCCTCCACGTCGGTTTCGGACTTGTCATAGGTTTCCATGTAGTAGTTCCAGTACTCCGGCGGTGCCATGAGCTGCGCCATCTTCTTGCCGTCCCCGGATACAATGGCGCTGTAATAGGACTTCATCAGTTCTTCATAGCCGGACGCATCCGGCACAGCCTCCTCCGCTGCTTTCTGGCTCCGGTAGTAAAACACCCCGCCCACTGCCGCAGCAATCGCCGCAGCGATCAGGATCAATCCCACGATCAGCCGGACCGTCCGGCTGTTTTTCTGTTTCTTCTTGCCTGCCATAGTTTCTGTTCCCCTTTACCATTCGTTATATCCGTCGTACTTGCACACGTAATCCATATCCTCCATGGCATCCATGCTGCACCAGCGGTTTTTGATCTTCACAAAAGTTGTGCTCTCCGTCCCCTTTTGTCCGCCGTCGTTGATGGTGATGCGGACGTTCACTGCCTTCTGGATGTCCGCAGTGATGCCATAGCTGGTCTTGAGCTGGGATTCCAGATCGGCAATGTCGCTGTCGGAAATGTCCTCGTGCTGCACGATCTCGTAAGACATGCCGCCCTCGTTGCCGTAGTTCTTGTTCCAGCTGACGAAATAGTCGTGCATTTTCTCCTTGACCTCCCGCCGTGTGGTGTCATAAGTGGATTCCAGATAGTCCATGTAGGCATCCGGCACCAGCGCCGTATACATCGCACCGCTGCACCGGTCCACGCCCTTGACATAGCGGTACACCGCCAGCTTATAGCCCCCCAGAAAGACGCTGTACAGGGTGACAAGCGCAATCAGCACCACGGCAATGCCAGAGAAGATGCCGATGCGCAGCCGGCGGGAGCGCTTTTCCTGCGCCCGTGCCAGCACGACTCTGGGATCTTCCGTAGTGGTGCTGCTGTCCCCGTCCGTCCCTGTGGCAGCGAGGAACGGCATGGCAAAGCCGTCGGGCATAGGCACTGCTGCCGTCTTTTTCTCTGCGGTTTCCTGCGGCGCACGCTTCAGGATCTCGCCGCACTCCGGACAGATCACCGCACGCTCCGGTGCTTCTGCCCCACAATGTTCACATTTCATACTGTCTTTTCATTCCTTTCTGCGAGCCTGCCGGCTCCAATGAAAAACCTGCCCCCTCGGCAAATGCGCCGTGAGAGGCAGGTTTCAAACGTGGCGGCACGTTCGCCCGCCCCTGATTGCGATTCCTCGCTTTTTGCGTCTGCTGCGGAGAACCCCTTTTCCGCAGAACGAAATATCATCGTTATCGTATACCGCTGCAAACGTTCCGCCGGAACGTTTGCAAAATCATAGTACTGCAAGCGGGACGCAGGGCGGAGCGGTCTTGTTCGCTCCGCCCTCGAAAAGCTGTCGCTTTTCTCACCCACCTTCCCCGTGCGCCAAAAGCATGGCGCAGGGAATTTCGCTGTCTGCGGACAGCGACTTAGAGGGACGTGCCCTCTAAGAACACCTCGCCAGCTGCGCTCAGCTGGAGCAGCCTGACGAAGCCACCGAATCCGATGCGTTCTGTTTTCCCTCGAAAAGCAGTGTTCCTGCAAAACGCAATTTACGCTTAGATGCCGTCGCTGCTGCCGTCGCCGTAGTAGTAGCAGGCCTCGGTCAGATAGTACATACAATCGTAGATATACCACTTGCCGTCGATCTGTGTCAGGATGACAGAGGAGCTCTGGCTGTCGCTCTCGTCGCCGTAGGTGATCTCCAGATCAGAGTAAACGTCCTTCATGTCGTCGCCTGACAGACCGTATTCGTCCAGACCGTCGTTCATGTCCGCCATGTCCTCTGCCTCGTAGTCATCCACCTGTGTGATCTTCTGATCCACAATAATGGCATCGTCGGTGTCGTATTCAGAGGAAAGGCTCTCGTCCAGATACTGGCTCAGATAGTCCACTGCGGCATTCTTGTCGCAGCCGTACTGCTCCTTGAGGAAATCCCACATGGCATCCGGCACGTATGTGCCCAGCGTCTCGCCGTCTGCGTTGAGGAATGCCGTCCAGTAGGTGTCCATCATGTCGCCGTATTCTGCGGTGTACTTGGCAGTTGCAGCATAGCCGTCGCTGCACGCCATGTCGAAGTCGGAGATCGCCTCGGTGTTATACCACTTGCCGTCGATCTTCACCGACCACATGGAGAAGGAGTAGTCCTCCGAATCGCTGTCGCCGGAAACGGTGGCATCCATCTCCACGCCAACGCCGGCATCTGCCTTCAGGTCGAAGTCAGACAGGAAGTCGTTGGCATCCTTCAGCATCTCGCTGTCGCTGCCCACGCCGGCAGCTGCGTTGGTCTGATCCCAGCTGTAGGTGAGGTTGCCGCCCAGACGGTCGGACAGCTCATCCAGATATTCGTCCAGACCGGCGATTGCCTCGTCCTTAGAGAAGTCGTAGGTGTCCTGAATGTAGTCCCAGTACTCATCCGGTACCATCTCTGCAATGGCATCGGCGTCACCGCTGACATATGCCTGCCAGTAGTCCTCCACCATGTTCTTGGTGCGGTTGCCGGCAGAGGTGGCAACGCAGACCACAACGATGATGATTGCCGCCAGGATGACCACCGGAATGGCGATCAGCAGGGCGATCAGGCAGCCCTTTTTCTTTTTCTTGGGCGGCTGTCCTACCATCGGCGGAATGGCGGTCATGGTCGGGTCGTAATTGGGCACAGCGCCTGCCTGCGGCGGAATATTGCCGGCAGGTGTCCCCTGCGGATTGCCATAGGGGTTTGCCTGAGACGCAGTCTGCTGGCTGGCGTAGGGGCTGCTCTGAGGCGCAGTCTGCTGGCTGGCGTAGGGGTTGCCTTGGGGTGCAGCCTGCTGGCTGGCGTAGGGGTTGCTCTGGGGTGCAGTTTCCGGTGCGCTCTCCGCAGCTGCCTGCGATGCCTCCGGTGCTGCCGCTGCGGGCTGCTCTGCTGCGGATGCGGTTACAGCATCCGGTGTTTCGGCGGCTGCCGGCTCTACCACCTCAATGGGATCCGGCATATCCTCCAAAAAGGGCGTGCCTGTGGAAGCACCGCAATTGGGGCAGAATTTCTCGTCTTCCCCAATGACAGCACCACATTCTTTACAATGCATCATTTCATTCTCCTTTTTTTAAGTTTCAGACCTGTCAGGGCAGCATCCGGGACACTGCCTCGGGTTCTTAGAACCTGTCTTCACAAGAAATATATGTGGA
>NZ_FR898003.1:0-34595 GCF_000437175.1 Ruminococcus sp. CAG:330
CACCGGATACCGGCGGCTGATGACGTTCCGCACGTCCTGCAATGCCGCACCGACATCGGATGTAATGACGCCGATTCGCTGGGGCATGACAGGAATGGGACGCTTGGCAGCTGCATCAAAAACGCCCTGATCTGTCAGCTTTTTCTTCAGCTGTTCCAGCGCAGCCGCCTGCACACCTGCGCCGTCCGGCTGCATGTCCGTGACGTTCAGCTGGAAGCTGCCCTCTTTCTCATAGAGCACCGCTGAGGCTGCAACAATGACACGCATGCCGTCTGCCGGCTGAAACCGCAGCCGCTGGGCACTGCCCCGAAACATCACAGCTTTGACGCATGCCTCCGCATCCTTCAGGGTAAAATACAGGTGTCCGGAACGATAATATGCGGTGAAATTGGTGATTTCTCCACGCACCAGCACATTTTGCAGGGCACGTTCCTCTTTTAGACGATAGCCGACATAGCGGTTGAGTTGCGTTACGCTCAGAACTGCCACAGTGTTCCCCTCTTTTCCCGAATTGCCGCATAAACTGCCACGCCCACGGCATTGTCGCAGGCGCAGTCCGGCTCTGAAAAATAGACATCTCCGGCAGCCGCCAGCATGGGACGAATCATCCGGTTGGACATTACGCCGCCGGCATAGATGACTGGCAGTCTGCCGTATTTTTTCCGTGCTGCCGCTGTCATGGCGGCAATGGTCTCGCCCACTGTCAGCAGGCAATACCGTGCGATATCCTCCGGCGGCTGTTCCTGCCTGCACATCTTGGCACACTGGTTCTCCAAACCGGAGAGACAGCAGTTTTCCTCACGAATGACCGGACGCACACGCATTTTCGCATGGCTTTTCAGTGCCAGCTGTTCCAGCGCTGCACCGCAGGGAAATTGCAGTCCCAGCTGCAAGCCCACCCGATCGATCGCCTGTCCTGCTTTCAGATCCAGAGAGGTTCCGCAGGGCGTAATGCGCAGAAAATCCGCCGCATCCGGTTCGCAATAGAGGGAGTCCGTCGTTCCGCCGCTGACGTGAAACGCCAGAAACGGCGCACGGCAGAGTTCCAACTTTTTTGCCGAATACAGGGCTGCCAGAACATGTCCGATCTGGTGCGAAGTCACGTGCAGCGGCACGCCGGTCACCGCAGCGATTCCACGAGCCATTCCAAGTCCTGTGAGGAAGCACGGCATATAGGAGCCTTCCAGATTTCTGGGACGGGCAGACACACCGATGGCGCAAAGTTTCTCCGCTGCCATCTGCGGTGCCAGCTGTTCCAGCATGTCCGGCAGCTGTCTGGTGTGGTGAAAGACGGCGTCACTCTGCCGCAGTCCAGCCTTCCCCGCTTTGACGGGGAGCAGCTGCTTTGCCTGCTGCACCGTTCCGTGTTCCAAATCCAGAAGCGCTGCGGAAGTGGTATAGTTGCTGGTGTCAAGCCCCAGGATCTGCATCATGGGAGCCTGCCTCCTTTGCTGCCTTTTCCGCACGGGAATATGCGCCAAGAACGCCGTTGATGAACGAGGTGTCCTCCGGCAGTGCATACGCACGGGACAGGGCGACTGCCTCGCTGATGACCACATTCACCGGCGTCTTGGGAATGTTCCGCAGCTCGTAGAGTGCCAGACGGAGAATCGTCCGGTTCACCAGCGGGATCCGGTTCAGCACACGATTCTTACTGTAAGACGCAATGATCTGATCCAGCTCGTCCGCCTGCTTTCTGATGCCCTCCACATAGCGCTTGACCTGTGTGGGGATAGGCAGTTCCACCATTTCCTCCGTGGACTGGTAGAGTTCCTCCAGATCGCCGTTCCAGTCCGTCCGCACCAATGTCTCATATAGCAGAAGAAACGCATATTCTCTGATTTCATGTTTTGTCATACCATAACCTCCAAATCATTTTTTTGACGCTGCCCCCTGCATGCAAAACCGTATCGTTTGCCGTTTGACAGCAAAAGGGAAAGCCGCCGTCGCAGAAAAACAGCAGCTTTCCCAGATCCCACTTATTTTTTCTTTGGTATTTGTATGTATTTCCACACATTCGAAAGAAAACGGAATCAGAGCCGCCGGCATTTCTGCCGTGAAAACAAGTTCTTTCTTCTATTATACCAAAAAAAATCGTTTCGCACAACTATTTTACTTCAAAAATTCGAATATTTTCTGTGGCGACGGAAACCTCTCCCAAAATCACGTCCTTGATGGCAGCTGCCTGCGCTGCATCCAGCCCGTCGCTCTGCACCACGACCCGTGCGCCCTCGCCGTCCAGATAGACGATGCAATCCTGATAGCCCATGGACTTGATCAGCGACTCAATGGTACTCTCGCTCTCGATGAGTTTGGAGGTCTCTACGGCTGCGATGGCGTCAGTCACCAGTTCGTCCTCCGTCTGATCGCCGCCCCCCAGAATGGATTGCAGCGTTGCCACAGTTTCATCCCGGCTTGCCGTCCGTTCCAGACGTGCCTGTGCGAAGTAGTCCGCTGCATTGTCCGCCGTGGCAGGATCGGGCAGCACAACGCTCTCCGCCTCGGCTGCGGTTTCTGTTGCTGCGGCGGCATCGCTCTCCTCTGGTGCATCTGTCTTTTTCTCGCCCTCCGCCTCGGCGTTGACAAATGCCGTGTCGCCATAGGTCACGCCCTCGGACGGCGTTTTCTCCGCCGTGGTGAGATCGTGGTCGGACAGCGCATAGTTAACGTAGACGGCGATGGCAAGCATCAGCGTCAGGCAAGACAAAATGATCTGCTTTTTTCCAAGAATCAAAGAAGGCTTTTTCATAAACACAAATCCTTTCTGAGCAATTCGAGCACTCACGAAATGTTTCCGGCAGACGGCACCACGCAGATGCGGCTGGACGGCAGCGAGAGCACAGCCTGTACCGCCTTGCTGACACGCTCCTGCACCACGCTGCTGGAGGCACCGCTGCAAACCACGACAACACCGCTGATCTCCGGCGAGACAATCTGCTGCACCAGCGCACGTTCTCCGCTGCTGTCGGAGAGGATCACACACTTTTGCTGGGACTGCTGCCGTGATTCGGCAAGATCAGTTTCCGCATCCTGCACATAGCGTGTCTCCGCCGTTCCGGCAGCATTCACCAGCACACGGCATGTTCCCACGCCCTCCACCTGCTCCAGAATGCGGGAAAGCTCCTCCTCCATCCGGCGGCAGTACTGCTGTGTTTCTGCTGCGGCATCTTCCGTCGCAACACTGTTTTCCGCCGTTTTGGATTCCCTGTTCCGCTCCGGCAGCAGTCCGGACAGCAGGATCAGCCCCAGTCCGGCAGTGCCCAGCAGCACCAGAATACGGATTCCACGCTCGCTGTGCAGCTGTTCACGAATCTTCTTCCACATAGAGTTTCACCTCGTTTCCCAGAGATTCCGCAAGCAGCGCACGTGCTTTTTCCGGCTCTGTGCAGAATGCCGTGACACAATCTATCTCTATGCGCCCGTCCTCCGCAGTATGCATCTGCACCTGCACTTTGGCATCAGGGACACCGCCGGCAGAGAGCTGCTGCTGCAGCGTCACCTCCAAATTCTCCGCAGCACACGCTGCGGTCTCCTGTGCGACGGTTTCTGTCAGCTCCGCCGAAAACACCCCATCCCCGCTCCAATCCACGGAGAAGTCTCGACTCTCCTGTACCAGCGGTGTCAGAATCGCCAGCAGGAACACGGCGGAGAGCAGCAGCTTCATCTGGCGGTCGAATTTCGGACTGGGACGGATGGCATCCAAAGCCCCGGCCAGCAGACTGACCGCACACGCCGACAGCACAATGGCACGCATTCGCTCCATGTTACACACCGCCCTTTCCAATGGTCATGGCAACTGCCGTTGCCACAATAAACATCACGGCAAAGCAGACCAGCAGTGCAAACGCAATGGCAAGCGCCTGCTGTGTCCCACGCAGCAGGCGGAGCAGGCGCTGCGTTCCAAATAGTTCTGCTGCTGCTGCGCCCACCGCCACCACCATGCGGTACAGCAGCAGCTGGAGCAGCGGCGGGAGAAACAGCAGGCACAGCGCCATGATTCCCAGAACACCGGTGGTGCTGCGCAGAATTTGCAGGCTGCCACGCACCGTTGCATAGGCATCGGAAACCGCACTGCCCACCACCGGCACAAAGTTGGAAAGCACATAGCGTGTCGTTTTGGCAGCAGCGGTATCCGTGCTGCCGCTGATGAGATTCTGCATGGACAGCACCCCCAGAAACACAGACATAAGCAGCCCCAGCGTCCACGTGGTCACCTTGCGGGACAGAGTCAGCAGTCCGCCCACAGAAACCGAGGGGCTGACAGCGTCCACGATCGCCAGCGAAAATCCCATGGTACACAAGGGCAAAAGGGTGTGGCAGATCAGCTGTAATACACCGTCAGACAGCGCAATCACCCCCGTCTGATAGCAGACCGCCGTGCCGGCAGTCCCGCCTGCCGCCAGAATTCCGGCGAACACCGGCACAAATGCCGTCATAAATGATGCGCCCTGTTCCAGCGCCGTCTGCACCGCTGCAATGCTCTGAAACAGCGGATCTGCCAGCAGCGAAACGGCTGCCAGCGCACACACATAGTCAAAGACACGCACCGTTGCTGCATGGGAGGTACTGCACTGCATCCCCTCCAGCAGCGCTGCAAACAGAATCACCGTCAGCAATCCGCCCAGCATCTGAAACGGCAGCTGAATTCGGTCGGCGCAAAAGTCCCGCAGCACGTCCCACACACCGGCAAGGGTGAAGTGCTCCCCAACTTGCTCCGGCGAGGAGACAGACAGCCCCATCTGTTCCAGGACTGTACGCAAATCCCAGTCCAGCTGCTGCGTCACGGCAGCGCTTCCGCTCTCCTCCGCCAGTGTTGCAGCGACCTCTTCCGCAGACTGCTGTGCCGATGCTGAAAGCGTCACACCGTTTCCCAATCCGCCCAGCAATCCGCCAAGACATCCGGCAAAAAATATCCCACGCCGTTTCACGTCATCACCTCCGTCACCGTTTCCAGCAGCGTCTGCAACAGCGGAAGCGCCAGCAGCAGCAGGGAAAACCGTCCCCACAGCTCCGCCATATGCGCCAGCGCCGACTCTCCGCAGTCCTGACAGAGATCGCCGGCGATTCCCGTGAGGTAACAGATGCCCAGCGCCTTCCAGAGAATTTCCAGATAGGCCGACGGCAGCGCCGTTTTCTGAAACAGTTCGTTGAGCGTGGCAGCAATGGGTGTCAAATACGCTGCGGCAGCCAGTCCCACGACAGCACACGCCCCAAGCACGCAGAACAGCGCCTGTTCCCGACAATATTGTTTCAGCAGAGTTGCCAGAATCGCCGCCACCATGCAGACCGCAGCGGCAGATGCAGTTTCTCCGATCATAGGCCAAACACCGATTTGACACGGGCAAACAGATCACCGATCTGCTCCACCAGCAGCATCAGAACCACCACCAGCCCGGCAAGCGTCGTCATCATCGCCTGCTCCTCCCGTTCCGCCCGCTTTAGCACGAGATTCAGCACGGCGACAATGATACCGGTTCCGGCAATTTTAAAAATGAGATCAATATCCATGCTGGTCAACATCCTCCTTGATTAACACAACAGAATAGCCAGCAGCAATCCGCCCAGAACACCCATACTCACATAGAGCCGCTGCAAGCGCTGACAGCGCTCCGCAGCAGCTGCTGTGTACGGTTCCAGCTGCATGCGGTACTGCTCCAGCGTTTCCGCCTGTCCCGCCAGATCGCTGGCGCCAAGCTCCTCCCCTAAGGGCAGGAGAATCCGGCGCATCAGCTCCGGCACCGCCTTGTCCTGTGTCAGCCCGGTCTGCCATGCCTGACAGACTGAGTCGCCCTGTGCCATGCGCTGCGCTGCTGTGGCCGGAAACCGGAACATTCCATAGGATGATTCCTGTGACAAACGTTCCAGCAGTTCCTGCATGGAGAGTGCCCGAAACTCCATCTGCACCGCCATCTCCCGCAGCATACGGGAGAGGCACTCCGCAGCTGTGCGGGTGCGCTGAAGCCCCATGGCAGCATACCAGCCTGCACCGCCTCCGCACAGGACAAGGCACGCCAGCCCTGCCAGCCGTATCATGCGGCAAGCCGGCGAAGCTGCCGGATGTGTCCCTGCCTCT
This sequence comes from Ruminococcus sp. CAG:330, assembly GCF_000437175.1. Taxonomy (NCBI): domain Bacteria; kingdom Bacillati; phylum Bacillota; class Clostridia; order Eubacteriales; family Oscillospiraceae; genus Ruminococcus; species Ruminococcus sp. CAG:330. The sequence continues at coordinate 6,074 of NZ_FR898003.1, forward strand.
GCCCGTCCAACAGCGCCACATACTGGAACGCCCCTGCCCGAAGCAGCGCCTCCAAAGCTGCACGGTGCTGCACATCCTCCCAAGATACCGCATGGGCGGAAGCGACGACAGGGACACCGCAGCCATGGATGCGCAGAATCGCCTCTGCATCCGCCTCTGTCCCGATCTCGTCACAGACCAGCACGTCCGGTGTCATCACACGCAGCGCCGTCAGAAGCCCCTCTGCACGGGCGTAACCGTCCAGCACATCGGTGTGCAGTCCCACATCATAGCGTGGCACGCCCTGCTGCACCGCTGCGATCTCACTTCGCCCGTCAATGAGAGAGACACGGTGTTCTGCCCCGAGCAGCCGGCACATGTCCCGCAGCATGGTGGTCTTTCCGGAGCCGACTGCACCGGCGAGCAGGACGCTCTGAGGTCTGCTGCTGCAAGTCTGCCCGTACAGCTCTTCTGCACATCCCGTGACGCTGTGTGAAATGCGAAAGTTGAGTCCGGTGATGTGGTGCACCTGTGTGAGAACGCCGTCCCGATACACCGCAGAGCCGGCAATTCCCACACGATTCCCGCCGTCTACGGTAATAAAGCCCTGACTAATCTCCCTGGCATAGCAGTAGACCGAATAGGAACAGACCGCCTGAAACGTCTGTTCCAGCGTGCGCTGCGACATGCGCAGTGCTTTGGCAGGTTGCTGCGTTCGTGTTCCGTCCGGCGCAAGGAAACGCTCCTGTTGCTGTATCACCACTGCCACCGGCTTTTCCGCACGCAGGCGCACTTCCTGTATCTGCGTCTGCACCTCCGCCGGCATCTGCTGCACCGCAGAGCGCACCGGAACTGGCAGGTAGCGCAGCACCGCCTGCAAACCATTTTCCATCATCTGCAATTCCTCCTCTTTTCTCATCCGATTGATACATCCTATGCGTCATGGACAAGAGGTATGACAGGGGGCACAAAAAAACGCCCTGTGAAATCCATTCACAGAGCGCTGCTATCTCAGAAGCTTAGAAGCCGTCTTCACAAGCATATACACGTGTCTTTTCGGCAAATTTTGCTGCATACTGCGTGAAAAATACTTGCCGGGCGACAGCCCGCCTGCGTATTTTTGCCTTGTCTGCAACAAAATTATGCTCGAAAATCCACATATATTTCTTGTGAAGACAGCTTCTTATTCTCAAACATTTTTTGCCTGCACAACCAGCAGGTCACCTTTTTCCACGGAGATCTCCGCTTGTTCTCCGAGAATCTCGTTACTCACGCCAAGAGGATAGCTGGCACGGAGCGTTCCGTGTTCCAGCGGATAGGCAACGCCGGCTGATGTGATTCCCTCGCAAACCGGTGTCATGGCAAACAGGGACAGATACCACTTTCCCGTCTGGGGCTTGCGGTAGACCTGACGGCTGTTCCACATACCGCCACGCTGAAGCGTGACACGATGTCCGGCATCGATCAGAATACCGGCGGTGTCCGCATCTGCCAAAAGGCGAAGCATTTGCAGGTTGGCAATGGTGTGATCCAGCCGCCCGCCCAATGCGCCATAAAACACCAGTTCCCGACACCCCTGCGCCACGGCATACCGTGCAGCCAGCAGCAAGTCCGTATCGTCCTTTTCCGCCGGATAGGTGACAACGTTTCCTCCTGCGGGGACGCTGCCGAGGGAGTCAAAGTCCCCCACCACAAAATCCGGCTGAATCCCCAGCTGCTGCGCTGCACGCAGTCCGGCATCGGCACAAACGCAGAGGGCATACGGCGGAAGCTCTGCCGGCAAATCTGCCATTGACACCGGCGCACCGCCAAAGATCACGGCTCGTTTCACGACTCCCATTCCTTTCTCTGCTTTGCCGTCTGATACAGGGTGCAGTACGATGTGTGACGGCTCTTGGCGATTTTCCCAGCCTGCACAGCCTCCAGAATGGCGCAGCCCTTTTCGCAGACGTGGGAACAGTCGGAGAACCGGCACTCTCCCAGATACGGCTGGAACTCCGGAAAGCAATCGGCGATCTGTTCTTTTTTCATTTGCACATACTGCTCCGCCTCAAATGTGGAGAACCCCGGCGTATCCGCCAGATAGCCGCCGGCACACGAATAGAGCTGCACCTGCCGTGTGGTGTGTCTGCCACGTCCCAGCTTCTCGCTGATCTCTCCCACCGGGAGCTGAAGAGAGGGTTCCATGGCATTGAGCAGCGTGGATTTTCCCACGCCGGAATTGCCAGTCATCATGCTGACCTTATCTTTCAGCAGGGCTGCCACTGCCTGCACCGTCTCCCCGTTTCGGTAGTCCACCGCATACACCGGAATGCCGGCGCTGGTGTAGAGCCGGCGCACCTGCTCTGCCGCATCCAGATCCACTTTTGTCAGAACCAGAACCGGCTGGATATTCTGGTAGATTGCCACCGCCAGAAACGAATCCAGCAGGAGCAGGTTCGGGTCAGGACGGCAGGAGGATGTGACAAACAGGATCTGATCCAGATTTGCCACTGGCGGCCGGAGGATGCTGTTTTTTCGGGGGAGGATCTCACAGATCACACCGTCCTCAGACAGCTGTACAAAATCCCCCACGTAGGGCAGAATGCCACGCTTTCGAAAAACGCCGCGTGCTTTACAGGTGCACATACCGCAGGAGGTCTCTACGGTGTAGAGACCTCCCACAGATGTGATGATTCTGCCCTGTGTTTCAGAAAGTGTTACCGCAGAATCTCTCATACCTTACCCCTCAGCAGCTGCAGTTGTCACCTGCGTTTCAGCAGGCTCCTGTGTGGTTGCCAGCGTGGTTTTCACCATGACCTCATCAAAAGCGCCCTCGATATTCTCGCTGGAAGCAGTGAATGTCTTGTTGGCAAAGTCGAACGTATAGGTGCCGACAACGGCAGTCTTACCGCTCTGTGCGCCGGTAACAGAAACCTTAACAGTTCGCTTGCCCTTACCGCTTACCTTGACAGAAACCGATGCATCAGTCAGGCTCTCCGCCACAAACTGGCGGGATGCAATTACGCCTTCCTCATCGGTAGTAAAACTCAGGGTGTACATACCGGACATGCCAGCCGGCAGGTTCACCAGACCATAGTTGACCTCGCCCTCCGGCTCCTCGCCGTTGCTGATGGTCAGCTTGATCGTTGAACCGGCTGCTACGATCTTGCCCGGCTCCGGATCCTGCTCAATGACCTGATCCTTCTCCTTATCCGACGCCTTTTCCTCAGTTTCAATCTTGAGGTTGCGGTGCTTGCACTCCTTTGTTGCCTCTTCCAGGGACATACCCACCAGATTCGGAACATCTGCCTCTTCGACCGCAATGCCCATGCTGACATAAACCGTCACGCTGGAACCGACCGGCACTTCGGTATCGATTTCCGGATCCGTCCGGATGACGTGGTTCGCCTCGATGTTTTCTTCCGAGGTACTCTCCACCTTTTTCAGCTCTGCCGTCAGGCCACGGGATTTCAGGGCTTCCTCCGCCTCATCTGCCGTGTAGTTGGTTAGATCGGGAACCTTGACTTTCTGAATGCCCAGACTCACAGCAACTGCCAGTTCGATCTTGCCGTCGCTGTTTTTCTTGACAAATTCACCGCCCTTGACATTCTGCTTATAAATGATATTCTCCTCGTACTTGTCCGTGTACTCCTGCTCTGCGATCTCAAAATCCACGTTGGGGTAATTGAGTACGGCATCGTCGTAGGTCAGACCAATGACGTTGGGGACTTCGTCGGTAGTGCCGTTCTGCGAGCCAGTCCCCTGACTGAGCAGCAGGAAAATGATAATGGCTGCGACGACTACCACCACGATGGTGACCGCCGTCAGAATCGGAACGACCAGCGACTTGCTCTGTTCCGGCTCCCGCTCCGCCACGCTGCTCTCCATGCCATAATCCGGTTCTCCGCCGGCTGGCTGCTGGGTGTTGCTGTAAGTGGGATTTCCACGGCGGCGAGGCTGCATGCCCGTCTGCTCCGGCACGCCGGAATACTGACGCTGCTGCTGGGGTGCCTGCGGCGCATTATAATAGCCGAAGATGATCTGGTTATTCGCCTTGAATGCCTCAATATCCCGAATCATGTCCGTGGCAGACTGATACCGCTTGTTGGCATCCTTCTCCATGGCGTGCATGATGATCTCTTCCAAGCCGGAGGGGATGTTGGGGTTGATATTGCGGGGACGCTCCGGCACATTCTGCATGTGCATGACTGCAATGGAAACCGGATTGTTGGTATCGAAAGGCTTTTTACCGGTCAGCATCTCGTAGAACATGACACCAACGGAATAGATGTCGCTCTTGGCGTCGGTGACATCGCCACGTGCCTGCTCCGGACTGATGTAGTGCACCGAGCCGATTGCCTGATCGGTGGCGGTGCGGCTCTCCTCCCGTGCAAACTTGGCAATGCCAAAGTCCATGACCTTGATGGTGCCGTCGGTCAGGAGCATAATGTTCTGGGGCTTGATGTCCCGATGCACAATGCCGCGATTGTGTGCGTGCTGGAGTGCCCGCAGAATCTGGATGACAAAATGCACAGCGTCCTTCCAGTTGAGCACGTGCTCGCTGTCAATGAAGTCCTTCAGCGTGATACCGTCAATGAACTCCATGACGATGTACTGCATCTTATCCGAAAAGCCCATATCGTAGATCTTCACGATGTTGGGATGCGACATCATGGCAATTGCCTTGGACTCATTGCGGAACCGACGCTGGAATTCCTCGCTCTCCGAGTACTCGGTCTTGAGGATCTTGACTGCCACCATGCGATTATCCAGCACATCGGTGGCACGATATACATTCGCCATACCGCCCTCGCCCACGAGTTCTGTCAGTTCATAGCGGCCGTCCAATCTCTTTCCAATATAGCTATCTCTGTCCATCTCTTTTTACTCCTCCACTGATTCTGATGCAGCCGCCACCGCAACTGCAACGGAGATATTGTCCCGTCCGCCTTTTTGCAGCGCCATATCCACCAGCTGCTGCGTGATCTCCTCCGCCGGTTTCTCCGGATCCAGCACTTCCTGAATCTCAGCATCGCTGCAAAATCCAGACAGCCCGTCAGAGCACAGCAGCAGGATAAACGGCTGACTGTCAACACGGTCTATGCGGAAAAAATCCGGGCAGACAGTTCGCTCTACCCCGACGGCCTTCACCAGCATGTGCCGCTGCGGATGCGTTGCCATTTCATCCTCTGTAATTTCCCCCTGCTCCAGCAGCGCCTGCACACGTGTGTGATCGACGGTGATCTGCTGTAAGGTATCCTCTGCCCAATAATAAGCACGGCTGTCGCCTACATTGGCAATGGCGATATAGGTCTGGCTGATGAACGCTGCCACGCAGGTCGTCCCCATGCCAAAATTCTGATAGTCCATCCGTGCCGAAGTATATACCACGGAATTTGCGGCGGAAATCGAAGAGAGCAGCAGCGAACGCATACTGTAGTGATCCATATCCGGTTCATAGCCCTCCTCAAAGTTTTCGAAAAATACTTCTGAAGCCAGACTGCTCGCCTTACTGCCGGAACGTTCTCCGCCCATGCCGTCGCAAACCAGCAGCAGCAGATTTTCGCCAAACTGCCGGCTTCCCACACGGTCCTGATTTTCCTCCCGCACATAGCCAATGTGTGTCTGTGTTGCACTTGTCAATTACTACCACCTCCACAGGCATCGGCGCTCTGCTGGCTGGCATCCCGCCGCAGCTGACCGCATGCCGCTTGGATATCGCTGCCCAGCGTCCGCCGAATGGTGGCATTGACACCGAGCCTGCGAAGTTCCTGTTCGAATTGTTCTACATTTTTCCGGAACGCACGAAAGCTTCGTTCCGCAATGGGATTGACGGGAATCAGATTCACGTGGCACTGCATGCCACGCAGACAGTCTGCCAGCTTTTTGGCATCCGCCTTTGTCCCGTTAACGCCGTCGATGACCGCATACTCCATGGTCACACGGCGGCCTGTTGTCTGAAAATAATACCGGCACGCCTCCAACAGTTCCGGCAGCGGATACTTCCGGTTGACCGGCATGATCTCGCTGCGCCGTCTGGCATCCGGACTGTGCAGAGAAACGGAGAGCGTCACGCCAAGCCGCATGTCCGCCAGTTCCCGAATCCGCGGCACAAGTCCGCACGTAGAAACTGCCACATGCCGCAGACTCATACCGAAGCCATCGGGATGCGAGAGCAGCCGGAAAAAGGCGACCACATTCTCAAAGTTGTCCAGCGGCTCCCCGATTCCCATGAGCACAAGGCTGTCGATCCGGCAGCCGGCGTCCCGCTGTGTCTCGTAGATTTGCAGCAGCATCTCCGCCGGTGTCAGATTCCGCACGTATCCTGCAATGGTGGAGGCGCAGAACTGACAGCCCATCCGGCAGCCCACCTGTGTGGAGATGCACAGGCTTTTTCCGTGGTGATAGTCCATGAGAACCGTCTCCACGAAATTGCCGTCCGGCAGCCGATACAGATATTTTACCGTATCATCGATAGAAGATGCAAGCCTTCTTTCAATATTTAGTCTATTTATACAAAAATTTTGCTCCAGCTTCTCCCGCAATTGGAGAGATAGCGAAGTCATCTGGGAAAATTCTGTCACCTGCTTCTGATGGAGCCAGCCAAATATTTGTTTTGCACGAAATTTCGGCTCTCCCCATGCTTCCAGATACGCCCGCAGCGCCTCCGGCGAGAGGGACAAGATATCGATTTGTTCCATCTTCATCCTCCATCACAAGCAGCAGACAGAACGTCTGCTTTCCTCCATTCTGCATGCGCTCACTTGCGCTGCATTTTTGCCACAAAGAAACCGTCACTGCCGCAGATCTCCGGCAGCAGCGTCAGCATAGGTTCGGCAAATACGCCGCCCCACTCCGGCAGAACCGGACAAAGCCGGAAGTCCGGATGATGCGCCAGAAACTGCGCCACGACCTTCTGATTCTCCTCCGGCAAAATCGTACAGGTGGAATATTGCAGCACACCGCCCTGTTTTACATAGCGTGCGGCATTTTCCAGAATCGCCAGCTGAACCGGCGGCAGCTGTGCCAGTTCCTCCGGCTGTTTTTCCTTGACCTCCGGCTTCCGGCGCAGAACGCCCAGTCCGGAACACGGCACATCGCACAGCACACGGTCTGCGCCGGCAAGTTCCGGCTGGTACACAGCGGCATCCCCCTGCATTGCGGTGACGTTGGTCAGCCCCAGCCGGCGGACATTTTCCGCAATCAGCCCCACACGGGACTGCGCCAGATCAAAGGCAAGCACCTTTCCGCCGCCCTGCATTTGCAGTGCCATGGTGCAGGTCTTTCCGCCGGGAGCAGCGCAGAGATCCAGCACCGTTTCGCCGGCTTTTGCGCCAATGGCAAGGGAACAGATCTGCGAGGCGAGATCCTGCACATAGAACCAGCCCTGCTGAAATTCCGGCAGATGCCGGATATCGCCGGCGTGCAGCTGGTAGGCATCCGGCACTTGCGCCACCGGTATGATGCGCTCGCCCAGCGCCTGCTCCAGTTCCTCCTGCGTACATTTTTCCGGATTGCGCCGGATGTATCGGGGAGCCGGCTGAAGCGCATCCGCCAAAAATGCCTGTGTCCGCTCCCTGCCATAGGCGTCCAGCAGCTTTTTCAGCAGCCACTCCGGCACGGCGTATTCCACCGCCATCGCCTTTTCCGGCTGCTTCGGCAGGGGAATCCGGCAGTCATCCCGCAGAAAGCTGCGCAGCACGGCATTTACAAAACCCGATGCACTCGCCTTTCGGCAGGAACGTGTCAGCTTCACCGACGCATCCACCGCAGCACGTGCCGGAATCTGGTCGCAGTACAGCAGCTGGTAAATCCCCAGCCGCAAAATATTCCGCACCGTTCCGTCCAGCTTGCGGAGGGGCTGTTTGCAATAGTGCGACAGCACTGCATCCAAAGTGATGCGCCGTTCAATGACACCGTAATAGAGGGAGGCGCACAGGCGCTTATCCCGCTCTTCCAGCGTGGACTGCGCCAGCGCATGATCCAGCAGCAGATTGGAATAGCTCTTCTCCTGTTCCGTGCGGTCTAACAGCTGAACCGCCAGCTTTCTCGCACTCATCGGCGATTACCCCGTGCGATATTCAGCAGACGAAGCAGCTGTAAAATCGCATTGAGCAGTGCTGCCACGTAGGTCAGCGCTGCGGCGGTCAGTACTTTCCGGGCCTTGGTCAGTTCCTCGCCCGCCAGAATATAACGGGATTCCAGCGTTTTCATGGCACGATGGCTTGCGTCAAATTCCACCGGCAGGGTAATCAGCTGGAAAAAGACAATGGCACTGAACAGCAGAATGCCGATCATCTGCATGATCTGTCCCGCCTGAGAATTGCCGAAGACCAGACCGATCAGAAAAATGATATACCAGAACTTCGAGCCGATCTGTGTCACCGGAATGACAGCACTGCGAATCTTCATGGGGAAGTAGCCCACCTCATGCTGTACGGCATGTCCGCACTCATGGGCGGCAACGCCAATGGCTGCCACAGAAGTGGAATCGTGCACCGAATCCGAAAGACGGATGACGTTGCCGGAGGGGTCATAGTGATCGGTCAGTTTGCCTGAGATCCGCTCCACACGAATCTGATACAGTCCGTTTTCATCCAGAATCTGCCGTGCCACCTGCGCAGCAGTCAGACCACGGCTGTTGGAATCTTTCTCATACCGCCGAAATGTGGCGTTGACATTCCAAGAGGCTGCTAAGCTGATAATCAATCCTAAAATCAACAATGCATACATGGGATCGTCTCACTTTCTCCCGGTCATGCGCCGAGCTTCGTTCCCTTCGTCAGTTTCTTTCCGCGGAGAAAATCTGCCGTCTGCATCCGGCGCTTGCCCTCTGGCTGAATCTCCGTCAGACGCAGTCCGTTTCCGTCACCGCAGGCAACCAGAAAGCACTCCGGATCGGCAATTGTCCCCGGCGCTCCGGCGACATTGGCTTCCACACGAGAGCTGTATACCTTCAGGCGTTTGCCCTCCAGCAGTGTGAAACCAGTGATACCGCGAATCAGGTCGTGCAGCTTCTGCGCCGGCTGGGAAAAGTCCAGCGCCGACATCTCCTTGGTAATGCGAGAGGCATAGCAGGATTTGCTGTCGTCCTGCGGTGTCCGCTGCAGGGTGCCCGCTTCCAGCTGTTTCAGCGTTTCCGCCAGCGTTTCCACGGCGAGCTCCGCCAGCCGGTCATACAGTTCCTCCGCTGTTTCCTCCGGTCCGATGGCAGTTTCCTTTGCCACGAGAATATCGCCGGTATCCAGCGATTCCGCCATCTGCTGTGCGGTTACGCCGGTCTTGGTCTGACCGTCCATCACAGCCCACTGAATCGGCGCAGCACCACGGTAGACCGGCAGCAGAGAGGCGTGCAGATTGATACAGCCGTATTTCGGCAGTTCCAGAACTGCCTTGGGCAGGATCTGTCCATATGCCAGAACAACGATCAGATCCGGTGCAAGCTGGCGCAGTGTTTCCATTGCTGCCTCGGCGTCCTCCCCTTTCCGGAACGACAGCGGCTGGTATACCGGAATATCATACTCCAGCGCAGCAGCTTTCACGGCAGTGGGAATGGTGTGGTGTCCGCGTCCCTTGGGGCGGTCGGGCTGTGTAAAAACGCTCAGAACCTCGTGCTCGCTCTCCGCCAGAAAGCGCAGACTCGGCACCGCAATTTCCGGCGTTCCCATATAGACAATTCTCATGCTTCTTCCAAATCCTCCGGATCTACAAATTCCTCTACCACATCGGTGAACAGCTGTCCGTCCAGATGTGCGTATTCATGACAGGTGCACTGTGCGCCCAGCGCCGTCAGTGTCATCTCGTACCAGTTGCCGTTGCGATCCTGCGCCCGCAGCTTGCACTTATTCGGCCGTGTCACATAGCCCCACTGGTTGGGAACGGAAAGGCAGCCCTCCAGCACACGCTGTTTCCCGCTCTTCTTAATGATTTCCGGATTGATCGCTTCGATTCGCATATCGCCCAGATGCATGATAAAAAAGCGGCGGCAGCAGCCCACCTGCGGTGCAGCCAGTCCAACGCCCTCCGCCTTATCCAGTGTTTCGTGCATATCATCCAGCAGTGTATGCAAATTCTGATCGAACATTGTCACCGGACGGCAGACGGTTCGCAGCACCGGATCTCCCACCTTGACGATTCTTCGCAATGCCATGCCAAATTCCTCCTCGTTATACGCCGATATCGCCGTTCATGTCCGCAAAAAGATGTACCTTTGCACAGGCACGGTCGGAACCGGCTTCTTTCAAAACCGCACGGATGAGATCCCGGTACGGCTTGGTATTCTTACATTTGATGACCAGCTGATAGCGGTACTTTCCGTTGATCTTCCCATAGACACACGGCACCGGTTCCAGCACCCAGATGGGATAGGAAAAGCCCTGCCGCTGAATCTGTATCCGCAGAATCTGAGAGGTTTTCTGCGCCGCCTGCTGCACCTCCTGCTCACGCAGACCGGTGAAACCGATGACGCAGATGTCACAGACGGGCGGGAAAATCAGCTGTCGCCGCAAAGCAATTTCCTGTTCGTAGAACGCCTCATACGCCTGCTTGGATGCCAGCTTCAGCACGTAATGATCCGGCATATTGGTTTGCAGGATCGCACGTCCGGCGGAACTTCCACGGCCGCCTCTGCCCACCACCTGTGTCACCAGCGAAAACGTCCGCTCGTAGCTGCGGAAATCGCCGGCGTACAGCGCCTTGTCCACAGAGAGCACACCAACCAGCGTCACATTGGGGAAATCCAGTCCCTTGCCGATCATCTGCGTTCCCAGCATAATGTCATACTTGCCCGCCCGAAACTCCGCAAAGTGCTCCGCATAGGCATAGCGGGACATGGTGGTATCCGCATCCATCCGCAGGATTCGTGCCTGCGGCACCAGCTCGGAGAGTTCCTCCTCCAGGCGCTGCGTGCCGAAGCCCATTTTCCGCAGATGCGGACTGCCGCAGAACGCACAGGTTTTCACCATCTCCTGCACATGTCCGCAATAGTGGCACATCAGGCTGTCATTCACCTTATGGTAAGTCATGGGAATGCTGCAATTGGGACAGTACACCGGCTTATTACAGGACGCACAGCTGATGATCGTGTGGTAGCCACGGCGGTTCAAAAGCAGCAGCGTCTGTTTTCCAGCGCCCAGGTTTTCCAGCATGGCATCTTGCAGCGTGCGGGAAAACACACCATCGTTGCCGTTCTCCCGCTCTTTCTGCATATCCACCACTTCCACCTTGGGCAGCGGTGTCTGATTATAGCGTTCCTTCAATTCCAGCAGCGTATACGTGCCACGCTTGGCGTAATAGTAGCTCTCAATAGAGGGCGTTGCCGATGCCAGCAGCAGCGGACAGCCATGGGTCTGACAGCGCTTTTTCGCCACCGAAATGGCGTGATATCGAGGTGCGCTGTCCGATTTATAGGTACGCTCCCCCTCTTCATCCACCACCAGAAGTCCCAGCTTCTGCACCGGCGCAAAAACTGCGCTCCGAGTCCCGATAATGATGCGTGCTTCTCCGGCGGCGATTCTGCGCCAAGTGTCGCTGCGCTGTCCCAAAGAGAGTTCGCTGTGCACCACAGCGACCACCTCGCCAAACAGCTGGTAAAAGCGCTCCACCATCTGCGGTGTGAGCGCAATTTCCGGCACCAGAAGGATCACCTGTTCACCACGCTGAAGTACCGTGTGAATCAAGCGGATAAATACGCTGGTCTTTCCGCTGCCGGTGACGCCATGCAGCAAAAAACAACGCATCCCCTTTCCAAGGGCATCCGCCACTGACCGATACACATCCTGCTGCGCCGGAGAAAGCACCACATCCTCCGGTGTTCCGGTTTGTTTCTGACCGGCGTACAAGTCGGTGTTAGACTTCACCACATAAGATTCCGCCACACCGGACTGCACCAGCTTTTTCGCCACGCTGGCAGACACACCGCTGAGGTAGCATGCCTCCTTTTCCGAGAGCGTCCCCACCTCCTGCAGCAGCTTCACCAGTTTTTGCTGTGTCTGTGTGATGCGTGGAGCTTCCTCCGCAGCTTCCGCCAGCCGGAGCATCCGGATTCCCGTCTGTCCGTGTGTCTTTTCCCTGACAGTTTCCCGCCGTATCAGAAAGCCCTTTTTCAGCAGAGATTCCAGCACTTTTTTCCCCTCTGCATCCATGTCGGAGAGAATCCGCTGGAACTCCCGTTTGGTTCTGGCATTTTTCAGAAAAAACAGCTGCTGCTGTTCCGCCTCTGTCAGAGGGACTTCCGGCAGTGCTTTTGCCAGAGAAACGGTCTCCACCAGCTGCACCTGCATTCCCGCCGGCAGGATTGTCCGCACCGCATCATAGTAAGTGCAGAACGTCATCTCCTTGAGCCAGAACACCAGTTCCAGCATCTCCGGCGACAGCAAAGAGTGTTCGTCCACCACGGACAGAACTGCTTTCAGCTGCAAGTCCGTGGCAGTCTGCGGTTCGCAGGAGAGCACGATTCCCACCCGCTTGGTGTTGCTCCTGCCGAACGGGACAACAACACGGCAGCCCAGCGAGATCGGCTGCATGCTCACATAGGAAAACAGCTGGTCAAAGGAATAGGCTGCCGCACAAACTGCCACACCAACGCACCACAGCGCCGGCAGATTCGAGTCAGCTTTCATGGAGTTCAGCGGGTCTGGCTCTCATCGTCCACGATACGATATTTTCCGGCAGCCAGCTCTGCAATGGCAGTCTTTACCGGCTTTTCCTCCAGCGGCTTTCCCTCTTTACACAGCTCATCGGCAATCTCACGGGCACGCTTTGCCACGCCAACAACCAGAGAGTAGCTGCTCTCATTTTTTGTGATCAACTGATTGACAGACGGTCTTAACATATTCATTTTTCAAGCACCTCATTGATTTCTTCCAGATTTTTCTGCGCTCTTCGAGATTCTGCGCACAAAATTGCGTTCACTTCTTCCACTGCCTTGGAGAGTTCCCCATTGACGACCACATAATCGTAGTCCTTTGCACAGCCGATTTCACGGGCAGCCTGTGCAACACGTTTCTGAATGACGTCCTCTTCCTCTGTTCCACGCTTCCGCAGACGGCGTTCCAGCTCGGTCAGCGACGGCGGCAAAATGAAGAGAAAGACAGCATCCGGACGGGTTTCCCGCACCTTCATAGCACCGACAACCTCAATTTCCAGAATGACATCCTGTCCCATCGCCAGATGCTCTTCCACCGGCTTTCTCGGCGAGCCATAGTAATGACCGCAGTAACCGGCATGTTCCAAAAAGCCATCCTCTGCGATCATCGCCTCAAACTGCGCATCGCTCATGAATCGATAGCTGACACCGTCCACTTCACCCGGTCTGATTTCCCGTGTCGTTGCGGAAACAGAAAAATACAGGTTGGGATTTTGTAGTACCTCTTTCAGAACCGTCCCCTTTCCGCAGCCGGACGGTCCGGAAACAACAAACAATGTTCCTTTTTTCATGCGGTTTCCTCCTCCATTTATTCGATGTTTTGAATCTGTTCTCTGATTTTTTCGATCTCTGATTTCATATCCACCACAAGCTTGGTGATCTCCAGCATCTGCGATTTCGAACCGGTCGTATTCACCTCACGGTTCATCTCCTGCACCAGAAAATCCATCTTTCTGCCCACCGGCTCCGCCGATTCCAGAAATCCACGGAACTGTGCAATATGGCTATGCAGCCGCACCAGTTCCTCATCCACGGCGATTTTCTCAGCGACCACTGCTGCCTCTGTCACCAGACGGGATTCCTCCACCGTGCGATCTTCCAGCAATTCCGTGATTTTCCGGTAGAGCCGGTCGTAGTACTGCTGCACCGTCTGCGGTACCAGCTGTTCTACCTGATCGGTCATCTGTTCCAGCTGTGTCAGATGGAATGCAACGTCATCCTTCAGACGTTCGCCCTCAGTCTGGCGCATCTGAACGAACTGTGTCAGTGCTTCCGCCAGAACCGGCTGCACCTGTGCCCAGATTTCCGCCGGATCATCCGCTACCTGCTGCACCTGAAATGCATCCGGAATTCGCAGCAATGTGGAAAGCGTCAGATCCGGTTCGATGCGATAGGACTCCGCAGCCGTATCATTTTCTGCCTGCTTCTGCAAGCGCACGTTCTCCCGCTCGATGGCAGAGAGATATGCCTGAACTACATCGTGGTCAAGCTCCACGGTTGTCGTTTTCGAGGAAACCGGCTGCATCGAGAGCGAAACTTCCACTTTTCCACGGGAAACGTTCTGCTGCACCTGTTCCTTGATCTTCTCTTCTAAGTACCCGAAACTACGTGGCAGCCGAACCGAGGCTTCCAGAAACCGGTGGTTGACAGAATGCACCTCCACCGTGATATCATACCGCTCCGTCTGCGATGCTGCCCGACCGTATCCAGTCATACTTTTCATTTATGTCACCTCTCTCTGCAACCTTTGTAATATCTTATTATATCATTTTTTCGGTAGAAAATCAAGTGCTTCTCAGAAAATTTCCCAACCACAGCGCACAAAAGCGCCACCGCCCCGAAGGGCAGCAGCGCTTCCGCACATTTATGACAGGCTGTTTCTAAAATCCGCAGCCATTTCGTCAATTATTTTGGTATCCCGTCATTACTCCGGCAGAGCGTTGATCAGGTGTACCAGGAACTTCAGCAGGCTCATGCTATCGTCAGCAGTGATACCAACGCCCTTGTTGCAGTCTGCATTCAGGGTAGCCTGTTCGTTCAGAGTTACTGCACCAGCAACTGCCTTGTTCAGCAGAACTGCGTCAGACAGGTCAACTTCGCCATCCAGGTTTACGTCACCCAGCAGAACGCCGTCCGGAGTGCTTACCGTTGTTACAGCAGTGGTTTCAGTGCTGTCGCTTGCGGTAGTTTCAGCAGTAGTGTTCTCTGTGGTAGCAGCCTCAGTCGTGGTGGTAGTCTCAGCAGCAGTTACAGTTACCTTAACTGTTGCGGTCTTGCCGTTCTCGTCGGTTACAGTGATGGTAGTTTCACCCTCAGATACACCAGTTACAGTGCCGTTTTCATCAACAGATGCAATGCTGGAATCAGCAGAATCGAACTTGCAGTTGTCCTTGTTCGGCTTCAGAGTCTCGGTCTCACCAACAGCGATGGTAATCTCAGACGGAGTTACAACCGGACCATCATCCTCACTGGTCGGACCCGGCTTTACATCCGGATACAGTTCGTTCATGGTACCCAGAGCCATCATGATATCGCCTGCGTGCCAGAATCTGTGGAGTGTGAAGTAATAGTTGTCGCAGTTGCCGTCCTTCTCATAGTAAGACAGAGCTTCCTCATACATCGGGCTGTTCTTATAGTTGGAACGAATGTCAACGAATGTTGCGCCATCCTTAACGGTGTCGCCATTCGGCATCGTACCAGTGTAACGGTCAGCAGCCAGAACTTCACCCTTACCATTTGCTCTTGTGCCATTCGGCAGAACCACCTTGGTGTTCCACAGTCTCGGCAGGTTGGTGTTGTGGTCGGATACGCCCAGACCGATATCATCACGGAAGCTGTTCCACTCTCTGTCAAGGAGTTCCTTTGCCAGATACAGGGACTGCTGAGCCAGTGCATCGCCGCTGTCGCCAGACTTCTTGCTCTCGTAAGCAGCCTTGCAAGCATCGATGTCGCTGGAAACGCCCTTTGCCTTTGCATAGTAGATCAGAGTATTTGCCAGAGAAGATACGCATCCCAGGTCGCCGTCGCCATAGCCAACGATGGTGCAGGTCAGCTTGCTGTTCTCCTGGTAAGTACCAGTCCAGGACTCCGGCTGACCGCTCCAGATCAGGCTGGACGGAATGGAGAAGGAAGTACCGTCATCGGTTACACCCTTGGACAGATCCGGAATTGTGAAGGTGCTCATGGTAGTGTCATACGGCTCATAGTAAGCATCAAAAGTCTTGGTAGCATTAGCCTTACCCAGAACAGTGTTGTCCATGAACCAGCCTACCCAGCGATCCAGAATCTTTTCCAGAGCTGCGGTCATGCTCATGCCGCCAACCTGTACGCCGCCGTCGCCGTTTTCCTTGACAACATAGTACAGTTCTGCCAGACGCTGAACTGCCCATACCTGGTTACCAATCCAGTGGTTGGAACCCGGGTCAGCATATACCGGGTGTTCCAGATATGCCATGTCGTGGAAAGTAGACTGACCAGCCGGATATGCCTGATACTGACCGCCCCAGGAGTTGGTGCAGCCGCCGGCGATCGGACCGTCGCTGGACAGCAGCCACAGATACAGTTCCATCTGTCTTTCCAGAGAAGCCTTGTAGTCGTCAGTAGCGCCGGTAGCCTTCATGCCAGCATTCAGCTGAGAATCATTTACCAGAGCGTATGCAGCCAGCGGGTTCTGATAGAATTCGTGGCAGTGAGATGCGCCGATCTGCCATGCCCAAGAGCCGTCTAGTGCGCCGCCCCAGGAAGTGTACCAGTTCATCAGGTAGTGCTTACCAACTTCCGGATTACCGTTACCGTTGGACCAAACGTTGCCTGCACAGCCGATTTCCTTGTAGTACTTATCATACATGTTGTTACGAGCTTCGTCACCCATCTTACCGGCAAGAGCGGAGATGGACTGGCTGCCGCCCCACTTGGAGTCAACCGTCTGATCGCCAACACCCCATCTGTTTGCATCGTAAACAGCCTGGATTGCACGGTCTTCTGCGTCCGGCGCATTGGTGTAAGACCACTGCTCAGCCGGAGTTGCCTCGGTGTTGAAGAAGCCCTTCATACCGCCGTTGCCGCGGATACCGTAGCCCTTGTCGTGCAGGTCTACGCAGGCATGCGGAATGGTTTCCCAGCAGGACTCCTGCTCACCACGCTGGAAGGTGTTGATCAGAGTGAAGCTGCCGCTTACGTTCTGCTGTGCACCCTGGCTGCCGTTTGCTGCGCCGAATCCATACCAGTCATCAACGTCAGCCAGCCAGTGCATCAGGTACAGACCCTTATCGCTGCCGTATGCATTGCAGAAATAGTTGTGGATCGGGTTCTGAGCCTTGTTGCCGTCCTGCATAGCAGTCGGATAATTCTCAATCTGCGGCCACTCATCGCTGTAAGTAGCACTCAGAGAGCTGCCCTTGCTCATGAAGCTGTTCTGCTGATCCGGAATCATGGTAGCTTCCATGGTCTTCCATGCCTTTGCCAGATCGCCGACAGTATCAGCCTGACCATCAACTCTCTTGGTCTTGCCCTGGTTGACAATGTTATCACGCATTGCAGCAACCCATACCAAGTAGGACAGAGCCTCAGATGTGGTTTCATGACCGTAGTCCGGAGCCTCGATACACAGTTCCTCTACCGAGTGATACGGTACACCGAAACCGCCGTTAGCCACGGAGCTCTGGGACAAATAGCCGTTCTGCTGACCATTGGTAACAACGTCATCGTACAGAGACATGAAGCGCTCTGCATAGGTGCTGTCACCATAGGCCTCTTCTTTGGTGCGGGTGCCAGCTGCAGAAGCGGCAGTCGGCAGAACAGCCGAACAAGTCATTGCAGCAGCCAGAATCGCAGCCAAAACGGTTTTGCTTTTCTTGAATTGCATTTCTTGAAATTCCCCTCTCAAAAATAATGTAGAAAATAGGAAACATGGCAATTTGCGGGCAGCCGGGTTCCAGTCGAATCCGACGCAGGCAAACCGCCACACGGATTTGAGGAACCCCCCTGCATTTTCACAAAATGCACACAGGAGCACCTACTTTCATATCAAAAATTATACACCTCTTTGCAACCCGTGTCAACCCTTTGCACAAATTCCACGCACCCATTTTCAATTTTTTGTAGCAATAGACAGATTCCAAGGCTTTGTTTTGTGCACTTTGACACTATTTTTCGGCGAGTCATGCAGATTTTCCATGATTTTTTTGTCTTTCGCACAATCCGCATCTTTTTTTCACGCAGCTTTCACAAAGCCATGGCATACTAAAGCCGGTGTTTTTGCGATACCGCCCATTTTCCGGCTGAAATCCTGTGCGGATTTTATCCATTTTCCCTATGTTTCATAATATGGTTACATAACAGTCACGACAGAGATATATTATTTTGAGATAATATAAAGGTACATGTTTTTTCTGAGGGAGGCCAGCCGCAGCATCATGAAAAAACAGAAAGGAGTTTTTTATGGTTGAAATTCAAAATCTGACCAAGTACTATGGACATAAAGCCGCCCTGAAAGGGGTCAGCTTTACCATAAAAGAAAACGAAGTCCTCGGCTTTCTCGGCCCCAACGGCGCCGGAAAGTCCACCACGCTGAACATCATGGCAGGTGTCATCCCGTCCACCAGCGGAACGGTCGTCATCAATGGCTATGACATCGCGCAGCAGCCGGTCAAGGCAAAGCGCTGCATCGGATTCCTGCCGGAGATCCCGCCCATCTATCCGGATATGAAGGTACGGGAGTATCTGCACTTCGCCGCCGGACTCAAGGGCATCCCCGCCGTCAAGCGCAAGAGCGAGGTGGAGCGTGTCATGGAACGCCTGAAGATCACTGACGTGCAGAAGCGTCTGATCCGCAACCTCTCCAAGGGCTACAAACAGCGTGTGGGATTTGCGCAGGCACTGCTGGGCGATCCGCCCGTTCTGATTCTGGACGAGCCGACGGTCGGACTCGACCCCACCCAGCTGATGGAAGTGCGCAACATTATATTAGATCTGCGCCACAACCATGCGATCATTCTCAGCTCCCACATTCTGGGCGAGATCAGCGCCGTCTGCGACCGTATTGTGGTCATCAACCACGGCGAGATCAAGGCAGACGACACCATTGAACATCTGGAAGAAAGCATGGAGAGCGGTACAATACTGCGCCTGAAGGTACAGGGCAGCTCCCGCGAAGTCAGCAAGGTTGCCAGAGGCGTGGAGGGCGTTGTCCGTGTCGGCAACATCCAGTTCGTCAAGACCGGTGTCTACACCTACGACGTGGAGATTCAGGATGAGAGCATCCGAAATGCCCTGCTGTCCGCTCTGCTCCAGCGTGGACTGGAAGTGCTGGAGGTCTCCGCCGAGAAGAAGAATCTGGAACAGGTATTTGTCAAGCTGGTCAACCAGCCGGAAAAGCGTACCAGCCTGAAAGACCTGCTCGACGAGATGACGGAAGAGGATGCCGCAGAAACCAATGGTGCCGAAGAAGAGACACCGTCAGAAACAGATTCCGAGGATTCGGCGGAATCTGAAACCAAGGAGGATTAACGCCGCATGTTTGCACTATATAAAAAAGAGCTGCAGAGCTATTTTCTATCGCCTGTCGCTTATTTTGTCATTGCCTTCTTTATGGCAACCTTCTCCCTGACGCTGGTCATGGATATTTCCAATGTCAGCTCAGCCACCTATGAATTTTCCTTCCCCACGATTTTCTACACCAATCTGTTCTACTTCATCTTCCTCATCCCGCTGCTCACCATGCGTGCGTTTGCGGAGGAACGGAAAAACGGTACGGAGACGCTGCTGCTCTCCAGCCCGCTGAATGTGACACAGATCGTGCTGGCAAAGTTTCTGGCAACAGCGACCATTCTGCTGATCATGCTGGTTGCCTCCCTGTTCTACCCCATCGTCACCTCCATTTATGGCCGTGTCATCTGGGAGAGCCTGATCTGCACTTACATCGGTTTCTTCCTGTTCGGTCTGGTCTGCGCTGCACTGGGCATTTTCATCTCCTCGCTGACAGAAATGCCGCTGATCGCCATTCTGATCAGTGAGCTGGCAATGCTGCTTCTGCTGCTGATGGACAACGCCGCACAGACTGCATACCTCTCCAGCATCCCGATTCTCTCCGATGCTCTGGACTGGTTCTCCAATCAAACGAAATTCTATGTATTTTCCCAGGGTCTTCTGCAAATCTCCGATTTGCTGGGCTATGTGACAGAAATCCTTGTGTTCCTGATCTGGACCATCATCTCTGTGGAAAAAAGACGCTGGAGCAGGGGGTAAGCATTCATGAGTCAAAATCAAAAGTTCCGCAACTGGAAAAACACCAAATTCGCCGGCATGGCATGGCTTCTCGCCGTTCTGGTGCTGGTCATTGCAATCATCTTAAATATGATCGTTGCACGTCTTGGTATCAGCTGGGACATCTCGCCCAACAAGCAGTACAGTCTGAGCGATACCACAGAATCCTATCTGGACAAGCTGGATCAGGAAAATGTGACTGTAGACTTCTACCTGCTGGCAAAGATGGACGAACTGGAATCGGACGCCTCTACCCTGACGCTGTACCGTGCACTGCTCGCCTATTCCGCCCACGACTGCATCAACCTCATCGACTTCGACCCGAACAAGGATGAGGACACCATGAAGAAAATCAACGAGGGCAACGCCTACACGCTGTCCACAGGTGACATGGTCTTTGTCTGCAACGGCGTGGAAAAGCGTCTGCCGGGTTCCTCTATGTACAACACATACACCGACAGCGACGGCAACACCACCGGCGAGGACTTCGTGGGTGAAAATCTCATCACCGGCACCATCAAAGGTGTGGTAGAACAGTTCACCCCCACCATCTACTTCCTCACCGGACACGGCGAAAAATCGCTGGATCAGTACTCCACATTCTCCAAGAACCTCACCAACTACAATTATAATGCAAAGTCCCTGAACCTCTCGGAAGTGGACGCTGTTCCGGATGATGCAGCGCTGATTCTGGTGGCAGCACCCGGCGCCGACATCACCGAGGACGAGATGCAGAAAATCAACACCTATCTGGACGGCGGCGGAAACATCTCCCTGCTCATGTCCCCCAACGGCGGCGAATTTGCCTATACCAATCTGGAAAAGATCATGTCAGACTACGGCTTTACCATGGACTACGACAAGGTATACGAGACCAATTCGTCCTACCACATTTCCGGCGACAACACCACCGTTCAGTGCGAACTCCACGAACTGGACGATGACAGCGATGCGGCCGACCTGACTTCCTCGCTGATCGACCAGAATCTGTACACCTTTATGCCGGAATCCCGCAGCTTCCACTATTATGATGAGAACGGCAAGTACACCATTGCTCCCCTCATCACCACCTATGATTCCGCAGTCGGCGAACCGTACGGCGGTGTCAGCGACGATCCGGAGGAACAGAGTGGCTCATCTCTGATGCTGGCAGCTTACTCCCTCAACAACGCACGTTCGGAATCCAAGATGGTGGTATTCGGCAACGCAGAATTTATCGACGACACCCACGTTTCCAGCGAAACGGTAATCGTTCCGGTTTATCTGTTCCTGAGCACCATCAGCTGGATGTACGACAGCGACATCGATATGGAAATCGCCGCAAAGACCAGCAGCAACGATTACATCTCCTTACAGGATGCGTCCTTTGCAAGAGGTCTGATCATTGTCCTCACAGTTGTTCCTGTTGTCATTATGGCAACCGGTATTGTTGTCTGGATCAAGCGCCGGAATTCCTGATCAACAGGAGGATGATCCCATGAAAAAACAACTGATTCTGGGTCTGACTCTGCTTCTGATGGTGGCAATCGCACTGGGGACGTACTTCTTTGTGGATCACTATCAGAATCAGAAGGATGCAGAGGAATCCGAAAAATCCGCAGCGTTACAGCTAACCACCTTTAATTCCAACGATATCATCAAGCTGGATTTGCACACGCCGGAGCTGGACTACACTGTAGAACCGAATGACAGCGCCGAATGGGAGGCAGTCAATGCCACCGACATCCGGATCAACACCTATTATATTACAGCACTCTGCACCTACGGCGCAACGCTGACTGCCAGCGAAGATCTCGGTCCGGCAGACGAGGAAACCAAGAAGAGCGACGGGCTTGACGATCCCATCGCAATCACCTACTACACAGACAGCGCACAGGATACCATTTATATTGGCAACCAGACCGCAACGAAAGAGTATTTTTATGTGATGAAAAAGGGCGACGACCACATCTATCTGGTCAGCTCCGATTCTGCCGGCTATCTGGCAATCACCAAGGAACAGCTCCGCTATCGGTACATCTTACAGGACAAGGATTCCAACATCTGCAAACTCTCTCTGTCCCATGGCGACGACCTCGCTTATCAGCTGGAAAAAGCGGACTCCGCATGGATTATGACCGAACCGCTGCAAAATACTGTGGCTGTAGACAGCTCGCAGGTGTCCTCGCTGGTGACAACACTCATCCAACTGCAAATCGATGATTTCGGTGCGCAGGATGTCAGGGAAGCTGATTATGCCAAGTACAATCTGGACAAGAATTGCTATGTGTTCCAGATCACACAGGAAAACGGCGATGTGACCACGCTCCGTTTTGAAGACTACGATCCCCTCGTTTCCAGCTATATCAATTGTCTGAACGAGGAAACCGGTGAAATCTGGCGGTTCGACTCCTCCTATGTCACTTTCCTGCAGGGAAAAACCACGACCTATCTTCTGAAAACCGTCTGCAAGGTCGGCATAGACGAAATTTCCGCCATGTCCATCCAGTACAACGGCTCTTACAACGACAGAACGTTATCTATTGACACTACCTTTGGCGTGGATTATGAGAACAAAAAGTACACCTGCAACGGCACAGACATCAGCACCTATGGAGATGCCGCACTCACGGCATTCCAGGACATGTTCTCGCAGGTGTCCAGCCTCACCTATACGGAGATCCAGCTGGACAGCGACCCGCCGGAAAACGGCACCCCGTCCCTCACCATCACTTACACGCTGAAAGACGGCACCACACGCATTGTGGAACTGGTCAAGCGGGATGACACGACCTATTGGGCACGTGTGGACGGCGTTTATACCAGAACCGTTGTCCGCCAGAATGCGCTGAGCGGCAGCGGCAAAATGCTGGAGAAGTATTCGGAACTGATGACCGTGATCTCCTCTTCCGCATCCTAAGAGATTTCAAACCGCATTTTCTCGAAGAAACGAGAGGCACTGCTTTGGCAGTGTCTCTTTTTTTCGGCATTTCCCCAAACACGGCGCAAATTCCAACAAATCCATTGACAAAACGACAAAAACATATTATAATTGTAAAGAACCGTTTGTCCCGGAAGGACACACAAAAACGGCAACTCAATCGAGTCAGTGCAGTTATGAGGTGCAAACATGGAAATTCGTAAGACAAAACAAAAAAAAGCACAGAAAAAATTGTGGATCAATACCACGATCGGTGTCCTCTGCGGACTCATCGTCGTGGTATTCCTTATTGTTCTTCTCACGCAGACCGGCAAACCCAAGGTTCGGCAAAATCCTGCGGCAGTCGCAGCGGTACAAAGCACCGAAGCGGCAGAATTGGCAACCGAAGCTTCCACGGAGGAAGCGACCGAAGCTGCGAATACTTTGGTCTATCCGCAGGCAGCCGACAATCTGCTGGAACTAACCAGCTCTAACATCAACAGTCTGTACGCCGTCCTGCTGGATGTGCAGGACAACACCATTCTGGCGCAGCGTGACGCTGACCACCGGATGTATCCGGCATCCATGACCAAGATCATGACTGTGCTGGTGGCCGTGGAAAACATTCAGGATATGGACGAAACCGTCACCATGACCTACGACATCATCGCCCCTCTGGTGGAGGCTGAGGCATCCCGTGCCGGCTTCGAAGAGGGCGAAACCGTCAGCGTCCGTGATCTGCTCTACGGCATTGCGCTGCCCTCCGGTGCAGATGCAACCATTGCTCTTGCCGATCACATCTGCGGCTCGGAAGATGCGTTTGTCAAGCTGATGAACGACAAGGCACAGGAGCTTGGACTGAAAAACACCCACTTCACCAACGCAAGCGGCTTACAGGACAAGGAACACTACAGCACTGCCACAGATATCGCCCTGCTTATGAGTTATGTCATGAAAAACGATACCTGCCGTGAGATCCTGAGCACCTATCAGTATACCACAGCCGCAACTGACCAGCATCCGGAGGGAATCCTGCTGGAGAGCAATATGTTCAGCAGAATGTACGGTACAGAAGTTACTGGCATCACCATCGAAGCCGGAAAAACTGGTTACACCGATGAGGCCGGACACTGTCTGGTCAGCTATGCCACCGATGACAGCGGCAAAGAATACATTGCAGTGACGGCAATGGGCCCCAGCTACTGGCAGGCAGTCTACGATACCTTTGCTATCTACGGCACCCTCCACGACGGCTACCCCATGCCCACTGACCTTGAACCGCTGACCACCGATGAAAATGGCTACCTCACAAACATGACCGCAGATGACACCACGACTACCACAGCTGCGGAAGACTACAATGATTACAGTTACAGCTATGACGAAGGCGGCTATGATACCAATTACTCCGGCGGTGACTACGCCGATACGTGGTATTGATTACACCGCCTCTGCAATAAAACAGGAAAGGAGGAGATCCCATGCGCAATCGCCCTCGCAGACGATTGAATGCAGCTGGCTTTATGGCTTCTTTGCTCATTCTCATTGGTCTTATTTTCCTGATCGACAAAGTTTATCGGCTCATCCGCCCTGCACCCGCAGAAAATATTGTGGGCATTGGCGAATTTGCAGCATCCAATTCGGCGAATAGTTCTGACGGCAGCAACACAGATTCCACAGATGCCAACGATTCGGACAGTACGTCCTCGGATGGAATTTCTCTGGATCTCACCTCCGCCGACATGGCAAGCGGCCCTCTGGTTCTGGTGGACAGCACGCATCCTTACACCGGTGCGCAGACATTTTCGGATTTTTCCACCAACACAAACTCCAATGTCCTGCCCCGTGACACTTCGCTGACCATGCAAACCGAGGTATTCCAGCCCCTCTCCAGTCTGTTTGACGCATACGCTACAGAAACCGGCTGGCCAAATCTGCAGATCTACAGCACCACATCCGCCTACGCCGATGCCTCTTCCCTCTACACCACGGAGCTGGCAGATCGCAGCAGCGGCTACAGCTTCGACATCGGGCTGATTACCAGCACCGGCGAAGTGGTCGCCTACCTCACCAAGCAGAATGACTGGATGGTGGAGAACTCCTGGCGGTACGGCTTTGTGCTCCGCTATCCGGAGGACAAGACCGCAGCGACCGGTGTTTCCTTTACGCCCTCCCACTTCCGCTATGTGGGTGCAGTACACGCCGCAATCATGCATCAGAATAACTACTCGCTGGAAGAGTATCTCAATGCGCTGAAAAGCTACACGCTGGAGAGCGGCGGATTATCCTACGATGACGGCACTTCTTCCTATATGATCTACTACGTTCCCGCCGATGCCAGCGGCACCACTCATGTGGAGATGCCAAAGGACACAGTATACACCGTATCCGGCAATAACACGGACGGATTCATCTTCACGCTGACCATTGGCGCATCCACTTCCCCCACCACAACACAACCCGCCACAGAAGCTGCCACCGATTCCTATGACTATAGCTACGGATATGACAGCAACTCTTATGGATATGATTACTCCTATGACAATGGCTACGGGTACAGCGATTACAACAATTACAGCTACGATAGCTATGATTACAATTATGGCTACGACAACAGCTACAATTATGGTTATGACAGCTATGGATACGGATACGACACCTATGCTGATCCCAACGCCGGATACTACGGATACTGACCGGTTCTATGATTCCCATACTTCCCTTGCGGCGCTTTTCGAAGCGTCGCTTTTTTCTGCGGAATGGTTGAAAAAGGCGTCCTGTCGGCTAGCATTTTTTACAAAATTCACTTGACAGAACGAAAAAAATAGATTATAATGTAAGAAATGCTACTTGTCAACCTGAGGTCATTTGCCGGTATTTCGGAGGAAATTGCCTCAAACATTAGCATAACATCAGAAAGGGGTTTTCGATTCTATGAAACCAAATTGGAGAAAAACCGTGGCCGGTCTTACCGCCATTGTCATGTTGCTTCCCGCATGCGTGGGTTCTGTTTCTGCAGAACCAGCTGTATCCGCAGAAGCAGCTTCTGTTTCGGTAGAGCTGCCTGAACTGGAGGAGCCTATGCCGGAGGAAGCGGTTGCTGCACAAATTGATGCAGATCTGGACGCCATCGCACCAGAGCTCTCCCTCACCAAAATTGACATGTCCAAAACCGCACCGGTTGTCGGCGCAGGCGAACAGGTTACCGAGGACGGTCTGCACTACACTGTTCTTGCCAGAACCATTCACATCACGGGATGCGATGAAGGAATCACCGATGTGGTCATTCCGGATACCATTGACGACTATCCGGTAACCTACATTGATGCAGAGGCATTCTACGGCAGACAGGATATCACCTCCATCACATTTCCGGATTCTCTGGTGGGCATTGCCGCAAGCGCTTTTGTCGGCTGTACCGGTCTGACGGATCTCGTGATTCCGGAGGGCGTGAAAATGATCAACACCAACGCCTTCACCATGTGCTCCAACTTGAAAAACATCTCGCTGCCCTCCACACTTACCATCATCGGCAGTGAAGTATTCGCTTACTGCACCGCTCTGGAGAGCATCACCATTCCGGGCGGTGTAACAGCACTGGGAACTACTATGTTCACCAACTGTTCCGGCCTGAAAACCGTCATTCTGGAAGAGGGCGTTCAGACCATCGGCGCAAATGCCTTCTACAACTGTTCTTCTCTGGAAAACGTACAGTTCCCGGAATCTTCCATGAAGAGCATTTTGGCAGGCGCTTTCTCCTACTCCGGTGTTACCTCTATGGATTTACCGGACAGCATCACTTCCATTGCAACCGGCGCATTCAGCCATTGTGAAAATCTGAAGTCTGTACACATTCCTGCAAGTATGACCTCTCTGCGAAAGGACACATTCTCCTACTGCGGTCTGGAATCCATCGACATTCCGGAGAATATCACTGCCATCAAGTGCGGTGTCTTTGCATACTGTAATCAGCTGGCCTCCGTTACCCTTCCGGAAACTCTGAAATCTCTGGAAGAGATCGTATTTTACAACTGCACCGCACTGGAACGCATCAAGCTGCCGGACAGCCTGACAGATGTTGCGGACAACCTGTTCTATGGCTGCACCGGACTGAAGAGCGTTGATTTCGGTACTGGCATCACCAAGATCAAGAATTCCTCTTTCTATGGATGCAGCGGTCTGGAAGAAATTGTTCTGCCGGATACAGTCGTTTCCATCGGTGAGAGCGCATTTGCAGAGTGCACCGGCGCAACCAAGCTGGTGATCGGCAACTCGGTAAACCAGATCGGCAAGTGGGCGTTCTATCATGATGAAGGTCTGAAGGACATCACCATCGGTGCCGGCCTTACCTCGCTGGACAACTACATGTTCTACCGCTGCTCTGGTCTGGAATCCATCAACATTCCGGACAACATTACCAAAATCGGTCAGAACACCTTTGCCAAGTGTGACGCTTTGAAGGAAGTTACGCTGCCGGATACGCTGACTTCCATTGGAAAGAACGCATTTGTGAACTGCGGTTCTCTGGAAAACATCACGATCCCCAAGAGCGTTAGCACCATTGAAGAAGGCGCATTTGGTTATGATGTGGTAGATGACACCCTGCAAAAGAACGATGTCATCACCATCACCGGTTATTACATCAGCGAAGCGCACAATTATGCCGACGCAAACGACATTCCGTTCATTCCGCTGGATGCTCCTGAGACTACAGACACTACCACAACACCGCCCGTTGCTACGGAAACCACACAAACCTCTGAGACCGCTGAAACCACAAACACCACAGACACAAGCACCAGCGGTTCTGACGAAACTACTGCTTCCACTGACAGCACCTCCGAAACAACTTCCACCGAGCCAATTCCGTTCACCGTTCTGTACGGCGACGTTAATCTGGATGGCAGAGTTGGTCTGGACGATGCCGTTATGCTGAACAAGGCAGTGGCTGGTTCCGTTGTCCTGAACGAAAATGCAAAGTCAAATGCTGAGTGCAACGCTGCGCCCGGAATTGATGCTGCAGACAGTATGAGCTTGCTAAAGTTCCTGGTTCATATCATCGATAATCTGCCGGAAGCAGCAGAATAAGATACTCTCTCGTTTTAAAATCAACCAAATACCCAAACGGCACAGCAAAAATCAAAGCTGTGCCGTTTTTTGTGCGATTTTTTCAAAAGTGTCTTGCAAATCTATCGAAAATATGGTATAATGCTTAAAGCGTATGACAATTGGGAGGAACTTATGAACATTATTTTTTTGATTAAGCCAAAATGTGAAACCGCATTCTTATACTGCGACGATTCCATTCGGCAAGGCTTGGAAAAAATGCACTATCACCACTATACCGCCATTCCTGTCATTGATCACAACGGCGTCTATCAGGGAACAATGACAGAAGGCGATTTCTTGTGGTATATTTTGAATCGAAATCGTGAAAACGATGCGATTCACTGCGACATCCGCACAACAGAACACACAGATATTTCTGGTCTTATCCGAAAAGATTTCAATCCGCCGGTGAATATTTACGCATCCATGGAAGATCTTTTGCAGCGGGTTATGGATCAAAACTTTGTTCCTGTGATCGATGATCGTGGTGTTTTTGTCGGAATCATCACAAGAAAAGATGTCATCCGCTATTTTGTTGAAAAAGATTGCAAAGGCTGAATAAAAAACGCGTACCTTGACACAACACAAGGTACGCATTTTTTATATTTTGTTTTACCCGAAAACGAAACGAGGCGCAATCGGAA